>DASQID010000237.1:0-4635 GCA_035631775.1 Acidobacteriota bacterium | reverse complement strand
GGTCCAGCAACGGGACGGTCGAAGTCGAAATTGAGGACAACGGCACCGGGATCCAGCGGGAGCACCTGAAGCGCATATTCGAGCCGTTCTTTACCACCAAGCCCGTAGGGCAGGGAACCGGTCTCGGACTCAGCATCAGCTACGGCATCATCGAACAGCATCACGGAAAAATCCATGTCGCCAGCACTCCCGATAAAGGGAGTACCTTCACGGTACGGCTGCCGGTGTTTCAGGAAAGAGGAGATGAATGAAGAAGTACGAGCTGCTGTTCGTAGACGACGAAATTGCCAATCTCCAGAAGCTTCAACGCACCTTCATGGATCAGTATGTGGTTCACCTCGCCCAATCCGGAGAGGAGGCGCTCCAGATACTGCGCAGCGCTGCCATCGACGCCATCGTCACAGATCAGAAGATGCCGGGAATGACCGGCATCGAGTTTCTGGAGACGTCGCAGAAAGAGTATCCGAATCTGGTCCGAATAGTGCTCACCGGTTTCACCGAAGTCGATGACCTGATCGCTGCAATCAATACCGGCAAAGTCCACAAATACATAACCAAGCCTTGGGAGCCCGATGACTTGCGCATGGCCGTTCACGAGGCTCTCCAGAAAATGGAGCTGCAACGTGAAAATGAAAGGCTTGCCGCCGAGCTCAAAATCGCCAACGAGCGGCTCCGGACGGAAAACATCATTCTGCGTCAGGAGGTGGAGAAGGAGGGCTATTCCAGGGCCATCGTCCACGGCAGTCCCGAGATGGAGAATATCCTTCGATTGTTGCGTCGTGTTACCGGAACAGAAACAACGGTCTTAATCCAAGGAGAAACGGGGACGGGGAAAGAACTCATAGCCCGTTTCATCCATCGCGAAAGCAACCGCAAGGATCAGATTTTCATTCCCGTCAACTGCGGCGCAATTCCTCGGGAACTGGTCGAAAGCGAATTCTTCGGGCACGCGAAGGGGGCTTTTACTGGCGCGACCCAGGAAAAGAAGGGCTATTTCGAGATGGCCAACGGCGGCACCATCTTTCTCGACGAGATCGGCGAAGCGCCTCCCGAACTTCAGGTAAAGCTGCTCCGGGTGATCCAGGAGGGCGAAATCATGCCGGTGGGATTCCATCAGCCGAAAAGGGTCGACGTACGGATAATTGCCTCAACCAACCGGGATCTAAAGGCGGAAGTGGAAGGCGGTCGCTTCCGGCAGGATCTGTTTTTCAGAATTAATGTCTTTTCAATCACTATTCCACCACTTCGCGAAAGACCTCGCGACATCCTGCCCCTTGCGGAGTACTTTCTGAGGCTATCGGCACTCAAACTCAATCGCAAAGCGGGCCAGTTCAGGGAGGACACACGCAAGCTCCTGCTGGCCTACTCCTGGCCAGGCAACGTCCGAGAATTACAGAACGAAATAGAACGCCTCGTCTTACTGTCCGAAGCGGAGCGCGATATCGGTCCTGAACTACTTTCCGAGCACATCACCCAGTCAACCCGCCCCATCCGCCGCCTCGACGGCAACCTGAAACTGGCAATTCAACAGCTGGAGGAGGAGATGATCCGGGAGACGATGCAGAGATTCAAGCAGAACAAGTCCAAGACGGCACGCGTACTCGGCATCAGTCGCCAGTCATTGCTCGAGAAACTCCGGCGCATGCGCCTGTTGCAGAAGTGACCTGCATATGTCCAAAAGTTGGACAGTCTAAACTACTAACGATAAACAACTTGTTTGAATAGTGCCGGAAACTGACAATAGATTTTACGCTTTGCTGTTCCCACGGCAGAAATCGCTCCTCAAGTAAGATATTGAAATCATTTAACTTATGGAATGCCTTGCTGGGAGCCGATCTGGCACCGCTTTTGCATTATTCAGGGGCGAGTGCTGATGGAACCAACGGATACCCGGTTGCTCCAAGGAGGCGTATGTTAGCTGCCGAGAATCAACTGAACCTGGACGAAGTGAACATTGCATTGCTCCAGAGGTGCCGAAGGAATGACCCGGAGGCATGCAGCGAATTCTTCGCCAAATACAATAGAAGAATTTTCAACACTGCATATCGGATCCTGGGAGAGGAATCCTCTGCTGAAGATGCGCTCCAGGAAACTCTGCTTAACGTCTACCGCGGCCTGGCCAGCTTCAGGGGTGACTCGAAGGTATCTACCTGGATCAGCAGGATCACAATCAACGTCTGTCTTGGGATGCTGCGCAAAGGTAAGAACAAGCAATTTGTCGACCTTGAGGATGATCTCGCCAGAGAGCTTCCCGCTGAAGCAACGCCCTATGTCGATCCATTAGAGTATGCCTCGAAGGAGGAACTTCGTGGCTTGGTTGAGGAAACCTTTGGGCGTATGACGCACAAGCAGTGCGTTGTTGTGCGCCTGCATGACATGGAGGGCCATACCATCCAAGAGATCTCCCAAATCATTGACTGCCCTCTTGGAACCGTCAAGTCCCGCTTGTTCTACGGCCGACAGGAATTCAAGGATATTTTCAGCTCGCTCCTCAAAGGCGGGTTCAGAAGTGTCTCAGTAAACTGACCTCAAAATCTGCCACGAATTGCACGAGCGCACTTGTCCAGAGACGCCCTGAGAGATTGGTGCAATCGGCCGCAGATTTTCCTCCTTCCGGTTCTACCGGTCTCGATTCTTTGAGATGATACTTGGGTCGTGATAAAATTCGCGGCTTGGGTATACGTCCTTGAGTCACCAAAACCATTCAGTCAATCCTGCGACCTCGATCAAGCATTGCTATCTGGATCTCCCGGGGCACCCTAAGTCCTGCATTGAATTAATCCCTCGTCTGTATTTTGAAGCCCGGATTGATTTTGCAGATGTCCGGTCAGGAGTGAGAGAAACCTGCGGCATAAGCAGCGCTGTTGATATCTTCCCGTTGGACGCCGAGTTTCAATGGACTGAAGATATGGTCCAAACCGTGGACCCGGCGTGCATCCAGATGGAAGTGCCGGAACGAGCGAGGCTTGCCCCTCTGCCGGAATTGGTCAATTCCGAGATTGTGGCCCAAGCCGAGACGCATTTCCTACAATATCTGTTGCGCTACTACAAGCTGTTGATCTACCGGAACTTCGCCCTGAATCTCTATTCGAATCCGGGAGAGACCCTGAAGGATTTCACCTCGCGCTGCGTTGAGATCCTTGGAGAGTCCTTTCGACTTGACTTGGATCAATTGCGCGAAGTCTTCGATAGAAAGCTCTCGCAGGCGAAGGGGAAATATATAAAACTGAAAGAACAGGGGGAGTTCGATCCGCCTCAACACCCCATGCAATTCAAAGGTGTCCTCCATCAGGTCTCGGAGCGAATTGCCCAGATGTTCCTAAGCGCGGAACTTAATCTTCAAGCGGTCCCTTATACTCGTCCCCTGCAGCCAAGCCCAGGTACGCCCGAGCTCGAGGACAGACTGAATTCCGTGGAAATGGAGGCCCACAATTCCATTAACCAGGTGCTCAGCACCTATCAGGATCGGGCACGCAACATTGATGAGTACATCGTGCGCCCGAATCTGAAAGATATTCATCTGGTCCGCTCCTGCATCCTCTGGGTGCCGGCAGGGGAGCCTGCCCGATGATCGAAGACCGCGTCGCCGTCGCCATGAGCGGTGGGGTCGACAGTTCCACCGCGGCCGCAATTCTGAAAGACCAGGGATATGATCTTGTCGGGTTCTCAATGCAGCTCTGGGATCAGAACCGGGATCACACCGGGGCAGGTAAGCCAGGGTCGTCGCGATGTTGCTCTCTCGAGGATATCTATGATGCGAGGAGCGTAGCCTCGCGGCTCGGATTCCCCTACTATGTTGTCAATTTTCAGAAAGAGTTCGAGCGCAGGGTGGTCAGGAGCTTCATCGAGAAATATCGCGATGGATATACCCCGTCTCCCTGCGTCCTGTGCAACTCGCACTTGAAGTTTGACCACCTCATGCGAATGGCCGAGGAGGTCAATGCCTCACGCGTGGCAACCGGGCATTATGCGCGGGTCACGCGCGACGTAGAAACGGGAAGGCACCTCTTGCTCAGAGCCAAGGACCGAAATAAGGATCAATCGTACTACCTGTTCGAGTTAACCCAGGAGCAATTGGCCAAAGCCATGTTCCCCCTTGGCGAGCTCAGCAAAGCTCAGGTGCGACAGATTGCTCGCCGTTACGACCTGGATGTGGCTGAGAAACCGGAGAGTCAGGAGATTTGCTTCATACCGGACGGCGACTATGCCGGTTTTATCGAGCGACACTACGACGACGTCGTAGGCAAGGCCGAAGGAGAGGATCCATTTCCCGGCGGTGATATCATCGACCGTGAAGGACGTGTCCTTGGGAAGCATTCCGGCATCCATCGCTATACAATCGGCCAGCGCAGAGGACTGGGGATTGCTTCTCCGGCTCCTCTTTACGTCATCGACCTTCGTCCCGACAAACGGCAGGTTGTCGTGGGGTCGCGTACGGAGCTTGGCAGGGCTTCGTGCACGGTCATAGAACCAAATTGGATTTCCGTCCCGAAGCCACACAAGACTCTGAGGATTACGGCAAAGATCAGATCCAGGCACCCGGACGCGCCGGCGACTGCCGATCTGCTCGAAGATGGATCCGTTCACGTGAAATTCGATAATCCACAGCCAGCAGTCTCTCCGGGTCAAGCCTGT
>DASQID010000236.1:0-28770 GCA_035631775.1 Acidobacteriota bacterium | reverse complement strand
CGATCGTGCGAAGGTTCAAAAGCGGCGCAATGTCCTATGGATCCATCAGTCAGGAAGCGCACGAAACACTCGCCATCGCCATGAACAGAATCGGCGGGAAAAGCAACACGGGAGAAGGGGGTGAGGATCCCGGCCGTTATCGGCTCGATTCAAACGGCGATTCGAGAAACAGCGCCATCAAGCAGGTGGCGTCGGCGCGTTTTGGGGTCACGAGCGAATACCTCGTGAACGCGAGGGAACTCCAGATCAAGATGGCCCAGGGCGCCAAACCGGGCGAAGGCGGCCAATTGCCCGGCCACAAGGTGTACCCCTGGATTGCGAAGGTCCGGCACTCGACACCGGGTGTTGGTCTCATCTCCCCGCCGCCGCATCACGATATCTACTCGATCGAGGACCTGGCCGAGTTGATCCACGATCTGAAAAATGCCAACACCCGGGCTCGGATCAGCGTCAAACTGGTCGCCGAAGTGGGGGTGGGGACAATTGCTGCCGGAGTCTCAAAGGCAAAGGCCGACGTTGTGCTCATCAGCGGCCACGATGGTGGCACGGGGGCCTCCCCTCTGACGGGCATCAAACACGCCGGAATCCCCTGGGAAATCGGACTTGCCGAGACCCAGCAGGTCCTGATGCTGAACGACCTGCGCAGCCGGATCACCGTTGAAGTGGACGGACAGCTGAAGACGGGCCGCGACGTGGTCATCGGGGCTCTGCTCGGCGCCGAGGAATTCGGATTCGCAACCGCCCCTCTGGTTTCGATGGGATGCGTCATGATGCGAGCTTGCCATCTCAACACCTGTCCAACAGGAATTGCCACTCAGGATCCGCTGCTTCGAAAGAGGTTTGCAGGCAAGCCGGAACACGTTGTGAATTTCATGCGCTTCATCGCGCAGGAAGTGCGCGAGTGGATGTCCCTGCTGGGCTTCCGCACCACGAATGAGATGATCGGTCATGTCGAACGTCTCGAGATGAAAAGGGCGATTGAACACTGGAAGGCCCGCGGCCTGGACTTCTCGAAGATCTTCTATCGACCTGACCTCCCGACTTCGGCCCCGCGCCGCTGCACGGTGGCGCAGGATCACGCTACGGAGAAGTCCCTCGACAGCACCACTCTCTTCGACCTCTGCCGGCCGGCATTGGAGAGCGGAACGCCGGTCTCGGCCACGCTGCCGATTCGAAATATCCACCGCGTAGTCGGAACCGCTGTGGGCAGCGCGGTAACGCGTCGGTACGGCGCAGAGGGTTTGCCGGATGACACCATCTGCCTCCACTTCAAAGGCTCGGCCGGGCAGAGTCTGGGAGCCTTCATTCCCCGAGGCATGACCCTGGTGCTCGAAGGAGACTCCAACGACTACATCGGAAAGGGCCTGTCCGGAGGGAAGATTGTCGTCTTTCCGCCTCGCGGTTCCACATTCAAGGCGGAGGAAAGCGTTATCGTCGGCAACGTGGCCTTCTATGGCGCCACGAGCGGAGAGGCCTTTATTTCCGGAATGGCCGGCGAGAGATTCTGTGTCCGCAACAGCGGGCTGCACGCAGTTGTGGAAGCGGTCGGCGATCACGGCTGTGAGTACATGACCGGCGGCTGCGTCGTCGTCCTTGGCCCGACGGGGCGAAACTTCGCTGCTGGAATGTCCGGTGGAGTGGCCTTCGTCCTGGACGAAAAGGGAGACTTCCCGTTACGCTGCAATACGGATATGGTCGGGCTGCACGCTCTGGAGGCGAATAGCGAGATAAGACTCGTCTGGGACATGATTAGGCGCCACGTGGATCGCACTCAAAGCAGGAGGGGGAGTGAGGTTCTGGAACAATGGACTGAGTTGGTTCCTAAGTTTGTCAAGGTATATCCAAACGATTACAGGCGGGTGATTGAGGCCCAGCAGGAGCTGACACGATCCGGTCTGTCCAGGGAAGCAGCTGTGATGGCCGCTTTCGAGGAAAATGCGCACGACCTTGCCAGGGTCGGCGGAACCTAAGGGCTGGCGCAAGAATAACTTCACATTTTGCTGCTGGCCCCCAGTCCCGCTAGCGAGGCGCGAGCGACGAGCTATACCCGGGGTGATAAGAGTGATATGGGGAAGGTGAGAGGATTTCTGGAATTCGGGCGTGAAATTCCTGCGGACCGGCCACCGCTGCAGCGGACTCAGGACTGGCTGGAGTTTCACACGAATACCAGCGCCGACCTCCTGAGCCGCCAGGGTGCGCGCTGCATGGACTGCGGTATTCCTTTCTGTCATTCAGGAATCACGATGGAGGGCGCGGCATCGGGCTGTCCCATTCACAACCTGATCCCCGAATGGAACGATATGATATACCGCGGTCTTTGGAGGGACGCACTTAAACGTCTGTTGAAGACCAACAATTTTCCCGAGTTTACAGGCCGCGTCTGTCCGGCTCCCTGCGAGGGCGCTTGCGTGCTGGGCATCAATGATCCGCCTGTCACCATCAAGAGCATCGAGTACTCCATTATAGAAAAAGGATTTGAAGAACGCTGGGTGAATCCGGAGCCGCCTCTGGAGCGCACCGGAAAGAAGGTCGCAGTGGTGGGTTCCGGCCCGGCGGGGCTTGCCTGTGCCGCGCAGTTGAACCGAGCCGGCCATTCGGTTACGGTGTTCGAACGTCATGACCGGGTGGGCGGTCTTCTGATGTACGGCATCCCGAATATGAAGCTGGACAAGAAAGTCGTCCAGAGGCGGATTGACCTCATGGCCAAAGAAGGAATCCGCTTCACGGTCAATACGGAGGTCGGTACCGGTTATCCTGCTGATCGTTTGCTGCGGGATTTTAATGCCGCCGTCCTCTGCTGCGGCGCGACGAAACCCCGGGATCTGAGGCTTGCTGGACGAAACTTGGCCGGCATCCATTTTGCGATGGAATTCCTGCAAGCCAACACCAAGAGCCTTCTCGACAGCGAACACAGGGACCAGCGATTCATATCCGCAAGGGGAAAGGACGTTGTCGTCATCGGGGGCGGCGACACCGGAACCGATTGCGTTGCCACCGCTCTTCGCCATGGCTGCCGCAGCCTTATCCAACTCGAAATACTGCCCAAGCCTCCGGCTGAGCGAAGCCTGGATAATCCCTGGCCCGAGTGGCCCAAAGTCCTCCGCATAGACTACGGACAGGAGGAAGCCGCGGCCGTTTTCGGTGGAGATCCCCGAGACCACTGTATTTCCACGCAAAGATTCATGGGGGACGAGAACGGTCACGTTTCGGGCCTCGAAACCGCGCGCGTGGAATGGGTACGCGATACGGAAGGGCGTTCGAGACCGAGGGAGGTTGAGGGAACGACCAAGATAATACCCGCACAGCTGGTATTGATTGCAGCCGGCTTCTTGGGGCCGGAGGATCAGCTGCTGGACCAATTGAACATTGAACGAGACCGACAATCCAACGCGCGCGCCGGATATGGGAATTTCACCACCAGCCTGTCGGGGGTGTTTGCCGCCGGTGACATGCGGCGAGGGCAAAGCCTCGTGGTTTGGGCGATCAACGAGGGGCGAGGCGCAGCCCGAGAGTGCGACCGCTACCTGATGGGACAAACCTCACTCCCCTAAGGGCTGGCGCAAGAATAAATTCACATTTTGGCGCGAGCGCCCGCCGCCGCGCCCTTTCAGGCTGTGGCCCGCAGGCCCGCTGGCTTTGTTGCTCGCTCCTCACATACCACCCCGGGTATAGCTCGTCGCTCGCGCCTCGCCAGCTTGCCTGGGGGCCGGCAGCAAAATGTGAAGTTATTCTTGCGCCAGCCCTAAGGCCCCACAAATCTGCCCAGATTTCATGAATTTCCCGGTGCAGCACAGCCGCAACCAAAGAAGTTTGGCGTTTTTTCGCGTCTTTGCGCCTTTGCGGTGGTTTTTAAAAAGCCACCGCTAAGACGCAAAGGCGCCAAGACGGTGTTGTATCCTTGTCGAAGTGGCAAGGATTTGAAGGCTTGTGGACGAAGAATGATGCTCAGAAGTGAAGATCAACCGGCCGATATGTTGGTAAAATAGAGGCGCTTACGGAGGATCGATGAAATGTGGCCCATTTTTCGAAAGAAATCGCTTACAGCATTTCTGACAGCAATGATCTCGATTCCGATATCACTGTTTGCACTGCAGAGTCCTGAGAGGAGGCCGCAGTCCAAGACTGCGCAGACTGCAGACGCTTCGCGGAAGTTGGTCCCGCAGGCGGGAGAATCGTTGTCCGAAGAATCAGTGAAAAAGCGGAGCAGGGAAATGGACGTGCGGCTTGCCGGACCGGAGTGGCAGGCCCAGATGAAACAGCTCGTGGAAAGGGCGAGGAAGCTCAGCGCCGAAGTGCAGGCGTGGTACAGCGGACCCGAGTGGCAGGAGGAGTTGCGCCGGCTCAAAGACCAGTCGAAGGCTCTCGGAGAAGGCATGAAACGGCGCAGTGACGATCGTGAGTGGCAGGAGCAGATGCGCGATCTCAGGGAAAGAGGCAGAAGGCTGGGCGAGGAAATGCAGAAGCGGTTCACGAGCCGTGAATGGCAGGAAGAAGTTCGTCAGATTGAAGAGACAGCCAGGAAGATGACCGAGGAGCCGGTACGCAAGTAAGTGCTGATCCCGTCCCTTGGTATCACGATGGCGTCGAAGGATTTTCAACGGCGGCTGTGATAGGTGCCACCGTTAACATGCAGAGATCCCAGGGATCCTGCACTACCCCTTTGCTCAACCATGATGAGACTCGTTATCGGATTGTTGATTTCAGCCGCCATGTTCGTTGAAGGACGACGAGCGGGAAATCCGCTGGAGCAGCTTCCGCCGAATATCGAGATCCTGACGCATTTCGGCGAACGAGCCGACATCTCTCCCGACAACCGGAGCGTAGCTTTCATGGCAAAGAGCTTTGGGGATGCCATGACCATCGACTTGAAGACTCGTACCATCCGCTGTCTCACCTGCAACGTGCCCGGCGCTGTGTTTCTTCGCGTGATGCACCTGATCACTGGGGACTACATTCTGATCGGACCGGACCACTTCGAGAACATCGACATCAGTCGCTCGCGGGACAACGAGCTCTGGTTTCTGAGCAAGGAACGAGGGGCGAAGCCTGTCAAGCTTGGACAGAGGATGAGCGAGGGAGCGGCAGTTTCCAAGAAGAGCATGAAGCTGGGCTTTTCACAAGTGCATGCCCAGGCCACCGAACTGGCAGACGAAGCTTCGCGTCTGATTGTAGCCGACCTGGATCTCTCAGACGGCACACCGAAGCTGGTGAACAAGAGGACGGTCTTCGAGAGTAAGGACCGAAGTTGCGTGCTGGAAGCACAGGACTTTTACGACAATGATTCCAAGATGACGTTTACATGCTACGAACCGAAGGGCATGGCCTCCGTAATGGGAATCGATCTGAAAACCGGACAGGTGACGAACTTTTCCAATTCACCGGGAGTCTACAACGAGGTGGAGGGCATCTTCCCGGATGGCAAATCTACCTGCGTTGAGTCCGATCGGCAGTGCGATGCACTGGGCGGCGAGCGGGGTTCCGGAAACATTGACATCTGGAAGCTGAAACTGGATGGAACCGGAAGTGACTTCGTCCGTCTGACACACTTCAATGACTACGAAGGCGGCAAGGCTTCTAATCCGGTGGTCTCGACGGACGGCCGGTTCATGGCTTTTCAGTCCGCGAGAACAACCGATCCTGCCGGCGTGGGCTACGGCATTCTGCTTTACTGGTTTGGAAGATAGCAATCCGAAATCCGTCTGCGAGTTCCCAAGAAAATCGGCCAACCTGTTTGCGCTTCTGCGAGGGTCGGGAGCGGATTGGTTCCCAGTCAGCCGCCGCGTCCCTTCGGGCCTAGGGCCAGCAGCAGAATGTGAAGTTATTCTTGAGCGACCGCTAAGGTTCCCGCCCGAAAGCAAAGATGATAGACTGCGGCTCCCGAGATCTGCGGCAGGTCTCGCTGTTTGTTTCTCCGGGAGGAATCATGGCCGTGACGCGTCACCCCAGGTTTTTTATTACGCATGTTCTTTTTCTCGCCGCAGTACTGGCTTATTCAGCGGCAGCCACAGAGGACCCAAGCACAGGAAACTGGCCTTCCTTCCGTGGCAGTAATGCCACCGGCATAGCGGAAGGATATTCACTTCCAGCTGTCTGGGACGCTGCTAGTTCTAAGAACATCAAGTGGAAAACGCCTATACAAGGGCTTGGCCTTTCGAGCCCGATTGTCTGGGGAAACCGCATCTTTCTATCGGCAGCCATCGGCGGCGCTCAGAATGCCGGGCTCAAGACAGGATTGTATGGTGACATCAGATCTGTCCAGGACGATTCCACCCATCGCTGGCTCGTGTACTGCCTGGACCGTCAGTCCGGCAGGATTGTCTGGGAAAAAGAGGTCTATACGGGTATACCCAAGGTCAAGCGACACCCGAAGTCCACTCATGCCAATTCCACTCTCGCAACCGACGGTCGGCACGTGGTCGTCTTTTTCGGCTCTGAAGGGCTCTACTGTCTGGATATGGACGGCAAGGTGCTGTGGAAGCGGGACCTGGGTGTTCTCGATTCGGCATTTTTCGTGGCGCCTGAGGCGCAGTGGGAGTTCGGCAGCTCGCCGATCATCTACCAGAATATTGTGCTGATTCAATGCGATGTATTGAAAGGTTCATTTGTTGCCGCACTGGATGTCAGGGACGGGAAAGAGATCTGGCGCACAGCCAGGAATGACGTGCCGACATGGGGAACTCCGACCATTTATGCTGACGGCACGAATGCGCAGGTGATTATAAACGGCTACAAGCACATCGGAAGCTATGACGTCAGAACGGGCAAAGAGATGTGGTGGCTCCAGGGCGGGGGAGATATCCCGGTGCCCACACCTGTCGTGTCCCGCGGCATGGCCTTCATAACAAACGCGCACGGCAAGACGGCTCCCATCTACGGGATACGCCTGAGCGCGGCCGGCGACATTTCTCTCAAAGAAGGGGAGACATCGAATCAGTTTGTTGCCTGGAGTGCTCCGCGCGACGGATCCTACATGGCCACGCCCCTGGTTTATGGCGACTACCTTTATAACTGCAGGTGGAACGGCGTGCTCGGCTGCTACGAGGCCGATTCAGGAAAGCGTGTTTATCAGGAGCGACTCGGAAGTGGCACCAGCGCCTTCACGGCTTCGCCTGTCGCGGGGGATGGGAAGATTTACTTTTCGAGCGAGGAGGGGGACATCTACGTGATCAAGGCGGGCCCGACGTTTGAGGTGCTCGCCAGAAACTCCATGGGCGAAGTCTGCATGGCGAGTCCGGCGATATCCGAGGGCACCATCTACTTCCGCACCCAGTCACAATTGGTGGCGGTTTCCGGCAAGTGAATCGTCTGGTGCGCAATATGAAAAGGAATCCTCTGCAATCGTCCGACTTTAGGCGTAGCGGCGCACGAATCTTGGGGCTCGTGCAAAAACAAGATCACATTTTGGCGCAGAATGTAGTCATGTGCGGGGGGTCATCAGCCCCCCCGGTCGCTGCCTCCGGCGGCGAGCCGAGGTCGTCTGATGTCCGGCGCCACACGTGGTTTTATTTCGTGCCAATTGCGGAGTTGATTCTGCGCAGGTGCTTAGTCCTATCCCTGCTGACGCTGCCACTTGCCTCTCAGGATTGGCCCATGTGGGGCGGGGCGCCCCGGAGAAATATGATTTCATCCATGAAGAATCTCCCGCAATCCTGGGACATCAAGACAAAGCGGAACATTAAGTGGAAGGCGGATCTCGGGACCACATCCTACGGAAATCCGGTCGTTGCGGATGGAAAAGTCTTTGTGGGCACGAACAATGGGAATCCGAAGAATCCCGAGATCCAGGGGGACAAGGGGATTCTGATGTGCTTCCGGGAATCGGATGGCGAGTTTCTCTGGCAGGCTGTGTCCGATAAGCTGGAATCCGGGAAGGCCAATGACTGGCCGGAGCAGGGGGTCTGCTCATCCCCGGCGGTTGAGGGGAAGCGACTCTACTACGTGACGAACAGGGGAGAGCTGGTCTGTCTGGATACCGGGGGATTTCTCGACGATAAAAACGACGGTCCCTATCAAGGAGAAGTCTACAAGGGTCGCACCGACGCCGACATTATCTGGAAGCTTGACATGATGAAGGAACTGGGCGTGTCCCAACACAACATGGCAAACTCCTCGCCGGCGATTTGGGGCGACTTCGTCTTCCTGGAAACCTCAAACGGTCGTGACGACAACCACGAAACTATACCCTCCCCCCGAGCCCCAAGCTTCCTGGCGGTCGACAAGGTCACCGGAAAGGTGGCTTGGCAGGACAATTCTCCCGGCGACCGCATCCTGCACGGCCAATGGTCCTCCCCCGCTCTGGGCGAAGTCGGAGGCCTCATGCAGGTGTTCTTTCCTGGGGGCGATGGGTGGCTTTACGGCTTTAATGCGCGCACGGGAGAAAAACTCTGGAAATTCGATTTGAATCCGAAAGATGCCGTCTGGCCGAAAACCCGCAATGACGGCATCGCGACACCTGTCTTCAGCGACGGCAAGGTGTATCTCGCCATTGGCCAGGATCCTGAGAACGGCGAAGGAGTTGGCCACATGTACTGCATCGATCCCCGCGAGAGGGGGGACATCACCGAGTCGGGCCGGATATGGCACTACGATAAAATTCGCCGCTCAATCTCCACGGCGGCAATCGCCGATGGGCTGGTCTACATCTCCGACTTCAGCGGTTTTCTGCACTGCCTGGACGTCAATTCCGGCAAGGCCTACTGGACTTTCGACATGCTTGCCGCGGTATGGGGATCTCCCCTGGCTGCTGACGGGAAAGTCTATCTTGGCGATGAGGACGGTGACGTCGTCGTGCTCAGGGCCGGGAAAGAGCTCAAGAAGATTGCGGAGATCAATATGGGAAGCTCGGTCTACAGCACTCCTGTGCCGGCAAATGGAGTCCTTTACATCATGAGCCGCACCGAACTCTATGCCATCGCCGACAAAGGGAATTGACGATTTACGATTGACGCCTGAAAATCAACGAATCTTCCAATTGCTTTTGGGTAAACCCTCAGCTTTGCTTAGCTTTGCTGGGGGACTCGGGAAGTTTGATGGTTCCGTAATTTGCTTATTTTTGAACGATTCATGGATGGCTCTGGACGCAGAAGCTCGTGACCGCTTGTGCGTTTGCACGCCGAGTGGCGCTGTCGGGGCGGCGTCCGAAGGCGGCGTATCTGTGTCCTAAATCATGTGAGGGCTGAGCGTCTATCGCATCGAGCGGTTCACGGATCAGGCCTCTGGTTTTGCCGGAGGTTTCTGACTGCTTTTTAAATCGTCAATTCAGTTTTCGAGTTGAAACACTATGACGAGCACTTGGGTGCGGAGCATTGCAGTTTCTTGCCTTGCGTTGCTGGCTGGCTTGCCGGGGGCATCACAGATTCGTGAAGATACGTGGCCCATGTTCCGCGGATCGTCAGCCCTCTGGGGAATTTCGCAAACTGTCCTGCCGAAATCCCTCAAACTGCGCTGGAGTTTCCAGGCGAAAGACTCAATCGAATCCTCGGCGGCCATCGTGGATGGATCGGTCTATGTCGGATCCATGGAGGGTGCCCTCTACTCGATTGAACTGGCCTCCGGCAGGGTGCGCTGGCGATACCAAACTTCAGCTCCCGTGGAAGAGTCCTCTCCTTGTGTTCACGACGGGGAAATTTACATTGGCGATCTGGATGGGGTCCTGCACGCAGTGGACGCGGCTAGCGGAAAGGCCCGCTGGATCTTTAAAGCCCAGGACGAGATAAAGTCCTCACCGAACTGGTTCGGCAATCGAGTCTACTTCGGATCTTACGATCAGTGTCTCTACTGTCTCTCTGCAGCCACGGGAACACTGGTCTGGAAGTATCAGACCGAGGGACCGGTGCACTGCACGCCAGCTGTCGACAAGGGAACGGTCTATGTATCCGGGTGTGACGAGAACTTCCGGGCGATCGATGCATCGACCGGGAAGCAACTGTATGCTTTGCCCCTCGGAGCCTATGCCGGGGCGTCGGCGGCCGTGCGGGACGACCAGGCTTGTGTCGGAACATTCGGGAATGATGTGCTGGCTATCGATCTCAGGCGTCGAGTCAGCCAATGGACCTATCAGCATCCGAACCGAAACTTTCCGTTTTACTCTTCGGCTGCACTGACCGAGGATCGCGTGGTCCTCGGTGGCCGCGATAAAATGGTACATTGCCTTGTGAGATCCAGCGGAAAGTCGGTCTGGACGTTTTTGACGAAGGCGCGGGTCGAGTCCTCACCCCTCATTTCGGGAAATCGAGTATTCGTCGGTTCCAACGACGGGACACTCTATGAGTTGGATCTGACCACCGGAAAAAAGAACTGGAGCTTTACAGCAGGAGCGGCCTTGTCCGCTTCGCCGGGAGCGGCCCAGGGCGCACTTGTCATTGGGTCTCAGGATGGCATGCTTTACTGTTTCGGCAATTAAAGCAGAATTATGAGGATAGTGCACCTCACCGCAGGCGCGGGACAAATGTACTGCGGTAGCTGTCTGCGCGACAATACTCTCGCTGCGGCTTTAATCAATGCCGGGCATGAGGTCCTCCTGGTTCCGACCTACACTCCCACGCGCACCGACGAACGCAATGTCAGCCTCAACAGGGTATTTCTGGGGGGAATCAACGTCTATCTCCAACAGCATTTCGAGTTCTTCCGCAAAACCCCAGCGTTCTTGGACCGGCTTCTCGACTCGATCCCGCTCTTGCGCTTAACAACCCGATGGGGCATAAGGGTGGATCCCGCACACTTGGGCAGCCTGACCGTGTCAATATTGCGCGGCACGAGCGGCTTTCAGCGGAAGGAAATCTCGAAGCTAGTGAGATTCCTCAGGGAAGAAACATCTCCCGAGATCATCAGCATCCCGAATTCGCTCCTGATATCCCTGGCACCGGCAATCAAAGCGGAGCTTAAAGTACCGGTGTGCTGTACACTGCAGGGAGAGGATCTGTTTCTAGACGGCCTTGGGGAACCTTATCGAAATGAGGCAATTCGTCTGATTCGGGAGCACGCAGCGCACGTGGATGCTTTTGTTGCGGTCAGCAATTTTGGTGCGCGACAGATGACAGAATATCTGAGGCTCAGGCCGAGCCGGATTTATATTGTGCCCCTGGGGATCAATTTCGATGGATATCAGAGGAGGGGTAACCCGGAAAGCGATCCATTCACGGTCGGTTACCTTGCGCGGGTCGCGCCGGAGAAGGGTCTGAAGGTTCTCTGTGAAAGCTATCGTCTTCTGAGGACACGTGACCACCTTCCCCCCAGCCGGTTGTATGCTGCCGGATACCTTGCTCCGGAGCACAAGCCCTACCTCGCCCGCATTCAAGAGGACTTCGCTTCATGGGGCCTGTCCTCACATTTCAATTATCACGGAGAGCTTGATAGGAATGGGAAGCTCGCCTTTCTGCGGAGTCTGAGCGTGCTTTCCGTTCCGGGTCCTTATGCGGATCCGAAGGGATTTTCACTGCTTGAAGCGATGGCCAGCGGAGTTCCTGTCATACAGCCGCGATCCGGTGCTTTTACAGAGATTGTTGAAAATACAGGGGGCGGCATCCTGGTAGAACCGGATAGCCCGGAGAGTCTCGCGGGCGGAATATTGGACTTGTGGATGAATGCGGGAAAGAGAAGGGAATTGGGAGAAAGAGGATACGAGGGTGTGCGAACCCATTACAGCGCGGCACAGATGGCCCGAAAAACGCTGGAGATTTACGAATCGCTCCGGTAGTACTAGGAGACATGACAGAATTTTGATCTATTTCCGCAAATTTCACGGAACACTCAGGCCCCGGAGGGGCCAGAGCAAGTAGTCGGGAGCGCAAGCCCCCGGATAGGATATTGCATAATTTAGAGCCCCGGAGGGGCGAAAGACATTTTGTTGCAATGTGTTGTCTGTCGCCCCTTCAGGGCTCTGGTCATTCTTGACGATCTCAACCCCGGGCTGCGCTGCGCCTGCCCGGGGCTGTTGGCTGGCGCCTTTTCGGGGCGCTTTCTGCGCGGAAAAGGAGCTCCGCGAGAGAGACTGGGCTAGAGGATCACTGTGCTTGAGGTTAAAAACGTCTCGAAGGTGTATGCAACGCCTGCAGGACAGTTCCGAGTGTTGTCTGATATCAATATCTCCATGAGCGCAGGCGAATCCGCCTCAATTGTCGGCCCCTCCGGCAGCGGAAAGAGCACGCTCCTGTACATTCTGGGGGCGCTCGAACTGCCTACAACGGGGACAGTCCGGTTGGACGGGAAGAATCCATCCGAAATGAATGATAAGAATCTGTCGGCCTTCCGTAACGAAAAAATTGGGTTTGTTTTCCAAGACCACCATCTGCTTCCGCAATGCACCGTGATGGAAAACGTCCTCATCCCGACCCTGGTCGCGGCGGATTCGGATCAGGGAGTGAGGCTCAGGGCTCTCGACCTGCTGGATCAAATCGGCCTGCGTTCAAAAACCGACCATTTCCCCCATGAGCTTTCCGGAGGCGAGAAACAACGTGTGGCACTGGCACGAGCTCTGGTGCGGCAACCACAACTTGTTCTCTGTGACGAGCCGACCGGTAATCTGGACCATGAATCCACCGACGTGGTTGCGGCCCTACTTCTAGACCTGCATCAGCGTCAGCAGAGCATCCTCATTGTCGTCACTCACAATCTTGATCTCGCGGCCAGATTTGGTCTCAAATATCGGCTCCGCGATTCGCGCTTGCATACTGTGAGGGTTTTTTAGAACAGGGGCGGGAAAATGCTACGACTCATAGAACCGGTTCTCTGAAGAATGCGATGGAATTGCGGCTGCTGGTATTCCGAAATGTCGTCTACTACTGGCGGACGAACCTTGCCGTGATAGCCGGCGTTGCGGCCGCCGTCTCAGTGCTGTCAGGCGCCTTGCTGGTCGGCAGTTCGGTTCGTGGAAGTCTCCGCAGTCTTGTTTATCAGCGTCTCGGCAAGACCGACTTCGTGATCTCCTCCGATCATTTCTTCCGTGCACGTCTTCTGGGAGATGCGATTGGCGCAGGCGCAAACGCGACCGGAGGGTGTCCGATCATCTATCTCCAGGGAGTAGTAATCTACGAGAAAACCGGCGCGCACGCTTACGACGTCAACGTCTACGGGGTTGATGAAAGATTCTGGAAGTTGCAGGACGTTGCAGTACAGGGAGAATCAGAGCCTCGCTCCGCGCTCGTAGGTGATGCGCTGGCAGAGAGTCTCGGACTTCAGACAGGGGAAGATCTGCTTTTGAAAATCGACACACGGCAGGGAATCCCCAGAGAGTCGCTCTTTGGGCGCAAGGAAAACGCGGCAAGGACGATGCGGCTGGTCTGTGGCGGAATCCTGCCGGCGGGGAAACTGGGTAGGTTCGCACTGCGGCCTGACCAAGGTACTGTGTATTCCATTTTCGTTCCTCTCCGACTACTCCAAAGGGGTCTTTCCCAACCCATGCGGGCAAATACTTTTCTCCTAACTGCCAAAGAGCCGGGGGACAACCTGCAGAACATTAGAGGCTTGCTCCGGGAGAGATATTCCCTCCCGGATGTGGGTATAAAGCTCCGTCCGCTGGAGTCGCGGATGGGGATTGCAGTGGAAAGCACGCGCGTACTGCTCGGTGAATCAATCGTCCGTGCTGCCTTCGAAACGGCAACAGACGCCGGGATGAAGGCCTCCGGTATCCTCACTTATTTGGCCAATTCCATCCGTGCCGGTGGGCGCGAGATTCCCTACTCTGTTATCACCGCGGCGGACCTCGGGCGGGAAGCTCTGGCCTCCATTCAGACGATCAAAGGATTGACTGGGGACCACACAGGTGACGGCGGTGAGGCGATCTGGCTGAACGAATGGGCTTGGCGGGACCTTGGAATAACTCCAGGTGAACGCGTGGATGTCGACTATTATCTCTGGCAGGATGAGGGGCGGCTCTTGACCCGAACCGCGCAGTTCCGATTCGCGGGTGTCATCCCCATCGGCGGTGAGGTGGACGCTTCGCTTACGCCGGAGATTCCCGGGATCACGGAAACAAGAAGCATCAGCTCCTGGGATCCACCGTTTCCGCTGGATCTCCACCGTATTCGAGCGATAGACGAGGAGTACTGGAAGCGTTATGGATCCACGCCAAAGGCCTTTATCCGGCTTGAGAGGGGACAGGAACTCTGGCAGAGCCGTTTTGGAAACCTCACGGCAGTGCGCATCGCACTTCGGGAAGGGATGGATCTCACGTCCGCCTTGACACTCTTCGAGGCGGGCCTTCGAAAACGTCTTGATCCGGAACGGGACGGATTTACGCTGAGTGCCGTGAGGGAACAAGGTCTGAATGCCTCCCGGGGGTCGACGGATTTTGGCGAATACTTCGTCTACTTCAGTCTTTTCCTGGTCGTTGCCTCCCTCCTTCTATCCGGCCTGTTCTTCAGGCTGGGCATTGAGCAGCGGGCGCGTGAGATTGGGTCACTCCTGGCCATGGGTTTTCCCGTGCGGACGATTCGAGAGGTATTTCTCCTGGAAGGAGGCCTCCTTTCCGCCGGTGGCTGTCTTCTCGGTCTTGTGGGAGCCGTTGGCTATGGTGGTCTTCTGGTCCTTGCATTGCGCAATTGGTGGATAGGCGCGGTGGGGACGAGGTATTTGTACCTTCATGTTACCCGTGCGGACCTTGCTCTGGGAGCTTGTGCCGGCCTGGCTGCTTCTCTCGTGACGATAACATGGACGCTCCATTGCCTACAGCACAATTCGCCCCGCACGCTGCTTGCCGGAGTCCTGGAGTCGAGCTCGATCCGGATGCGGCGGGCCCGCATGCTTGTGGTTGTCGCAGCCGTCGCCCTCGTTGCAGCTGCGTTCATATTGGTGAGCTCGGCGTTAAAGGTGATTCCGGAGGTGGCAGGATTTTTCGCCGCAGGGATTATGCTCCTAATTTCGATTCTGGGCGGCACGGCAGTCTGGCTTCGTCGAGCTCATCCGAGCATGACTTCAGCCGGTGGCTGGCAGGCATACTTGGATCTCGGAATAAGGAACGCAATGCACCGACCAGGGCGGAGCCTGTCCTGCATCGCACTGATCTCAGCGGCGACCTTCGTTATCGTCTCGGTTGAAGCTTTCCGACAGGATCCGCGGAATGCGACACTGGACCCGGCTTCGGGAACGGGAGGGTTTCCTCTTCTGGCGAAGTCAACCCTCCCCATCGTCGTCGATCCCAACAGCGCGGATGGGCGCGAGGCTTTAGGAATACCGGTGTCAGAAGTCCCGGAATTTGCGGAAATCAGGTTTGTGCCCTTTCGCGTGCGACCAGGGGATGATGCAAGCTGTCTGAACCTGTATGCTCCTCAGGAACCGAAAATTCTGGGTGCGCTGCACCCGTTTCTTGCCGCCGGGCGTTTTTCATTCCAGGAGTCCCTGGCCTCGACACCGGAGCAGAAGCGCAATCCGTGGCTGCTCCTCGAGTCCAACTCCGAGGACGGGATCATTCCCGCCGTCGGAGATGCAAACACGATTCAATACATCCTGCATCTCTCGGTTGGAGGCGAGCTCGCGGTGCGCAAGGGCGACGGAACGTACGCGCGCCTGCGCCTCGTGGGATCCTTGCGGAACAGCATCCTGCAAGGAGAACTTGTGGTTTCCGAGGCGAACTTCCTCCGTGCCTTCCCGGAGCAGGAGGGCTACCGATTCTTCCTATTGGATGTTAATCATGCCGCCGGAACATCACTGGCCCAGCCCCTCATGCAACGTCTGGAGAATTGGGGCTTCAGTGTCGAGTCCTCACAGGAACGATTGTCGGCCTATCAACGGGTGGAGAACACGTACCTGTCCACCTTCCAGTCACTTGGGGGATTGGGTCTCATTTTGGGAACTGTTGGCCTTGCGGCAGTCCTGTTGCGCAACGTGCTGGAACGTCGGAAGGAACTGGCACTCCTGCGTGCGGTCGGATATCGCCGCCAGATACTCTCGGCAATCATAGTTTCTGAGAATCTGGTATTGTTGATTTGCGGTCTTGCAGGCGGCACTGTCTGCGCCCTGCTGGCGACGCTGCCGGCCTTGCTGGCTAGGGGACATCCATTCCCGGCAGGGATGGTCAGCATCATTCTGTTGGCAGTGTTGTTCGTCGGACTGTCGTCTTCTATTCTCGCGGTGCTCGCAGCCATTCGATCCCCGCTCCTCGGAGCCCTCAAGTCGGAATAATCCACAAAATCTCTCGGCACTTTCGCGTCGTTGCAGTGGGGACTCTCAGAAAATCAGCTTCAGACCGAACTGGATCCGGCGGGCATTTGCTGCGGAGGAAATGCGTCCAAACGTAGAGGACCCGAAGAAGACTTCCGGCAGATCGAAATTGGTATGGTTGAGCACATTGAAGAACTCGGCCCGGAATTGCAGGTTCAGGTTTTCGCGGATGCGGGAGCCCTTGATCAAGGAAACGCTGACATCCGCATACCCCGGACCATCCAGGATGTTCCGGCCTGAATTGCCGAAGCTCCCATACGGGGCGATCGCGAACGCACCAGTGTCAAACCACCCCTCGGGCCCGCGATTCTGCAGTCGCCCGGTGGCGATCCGATTGGGACGGTTGTTTGCGCCAAATCCCAGACTTGCAATGCCGGTGTTACTGTTATCGATCTCAGGTAACAGCTCAACCGTGAACGGCCTCCCGCTCTGCAGCGTAACTATGCCGTGTGTAGACCATCCGGCGAGCAGAGCCGAAACCGGACCCGCACCCCCCAGCAAGCGCCTTCCGCGGCCTATGGGGATATCGTAGGAGTATCCCATGGAGAACCGGTGGCGCGCGTCGAAGTTCGATCGACCCTTCTCCGCACCAGGATCGGCGCTGTTCTGGGGAAAATTCGAGTCCCCGAAGCTCGAGAAAAAGGTCGAGTTCTCGTCCAGCGACTTCCCGAAGGTGTATGAAACGAGGGCCGCGAGCCCATCCTTGAGTCGCTGCCGGTAGTCGGCCTGGAGGCTGCAATAAGACGAGTTGCCGCGAGATTCCAAGAAAATGATATCGGCGAACTGCGTCAGGGGCCTTGGGTTAGGTAGCCGGGAGCTGGCTGCTGGCTGATTGAGATCACGTGCCGAGAGGATCTTGTTCCCTCTCGAGCCTACGTACGCGAGTTCGACCAGGCTGTTTACACCTAGCTGACGCTCGAACGTGAGATTCCATTGCTGAACGTAAGGAGTGCGCAAATGCCGGTCAAACCCGAGCGCGGAACTGGGAATGGTCAGCGGATAATCCGCCGGAAAGGGACTGTTCAACGTGAGTGGCAGACCCGGCAGCGGGAAATACAATTTAAAGTCATAATAGGGCTTATTGAAGTAGAGTCCTTCGCCAGGGGCCAGAGAGGACTGATCGAAGTAGATCCCATAGCCGGCGCGGATTACTTCTCTGTTCCCCGTACCCGGGGACCACGAGATGCCCACGCGCGGCGCCCAGTTGTTCCGGTCGGATTCGTAGCCGCTGCGAGGGAGGGAGTCTTTACCCACGGGGACAAGTGCATTGGTGACTGGATCAAATGCCGTAGCTTTATCATATCGGTCCACAGGCGGTGAGTTGTACTCGTAACGGACTCCCAGCTGCACGGTGATATTCCGCCGCAGTCGGTAGCCGTCCTGCAAGAACAGATTCAGACTCCGTTCCCGCAGGTGCTGTGGATTGTCCAGCCGAGCGCCGCCGGAGTAGGTGACAAAGCCCAGCAGAAGATCAGCCAGACCGTTGCCTGTGATCTGGCCAAAATTAGAAAAGGTGAGGAAGCCGCGTGACTGCACATCCCTGAAGGCATTTTGCTGCAAGGCGCGATAATCCACTCCTGATCTGAAGAGGTGCCTTCCTTTCGACCATGTGAAGATATCGGTTGCCTGGAAAACGTTAGTCACGCTGTGTTGGGGATTGTTGTACTCATCGCCGATGGGCGAGAAACCCGAAAGAGTAATGAAGCTCAATCCCGAATCGCGCGGGTTGGACGGAAGCTCGGGAAGGCCCGCCGAGCGGTTCGTACCACTCTCTCTTGCCTCTTGATACGAACCGGCGGCAACGCGGTTGAAGGCAAATCGGACTTGATTAATGAGAGCCGGAGTGAATATCTGATCCTCGCCGATCACAAAGTTCTGTGCCCGCCGAGGGATGTCGGTGCCGAACCCGGGAATGCGCGCAAAACCCGGGCCTGAAAATGGCTCGTACAGGTCACGATCGGAAAAGCTGTAGCGGCCAATCAGGCTGGACTTGCTTCCAAGGGCATGATCTATGCGCAAATCGAAGCGGTCGTCTCTGTCCCGCAGAACAGGAGAAGACGCGTAATTTTGTCCTGGCACCTGCCGGTTGGGGAGAGGGTAAAGTGCTGCGACTTTCACTCCAATTGCGCTCAGCCGCCCGGAGGGGATCCTGCCATCCTCGAACGGCTGTCGGGTGAAAGGATCCTGCGGACGTGGGAGAATGCTCTGTGAGAAGTCACCATTCCTCTCGAGCTGCGTCGGCACATTAGTCACCTGTGTGATCCCTTCGTTCAGCCGGCGTCCCTCGTAGTCGGAAAAGAAAAAAGTGCGATTGGTTCGCAGGGGTCCTCCCAATGAAAACCCGACCTGATTGCGCTGATAGCGTGGCGCAGCCTCATCCGTGCGCGCAAAAAAATTGCGGGCGTCCAAGGCCGCGTTGCGGAAGAACTCGTAGGCAGTGCCGTGAAAGTCATTGGTGCCCGACTTCAGGGCGACGTTGACCTGCGCGCCACCGCTGCGGCCGAAAGTGGCATCGTATGTGCTTGTGAGTATTTCGAACTCGCGAATCGCGTCCACCGGGGGGTTAATGGCGAACGTGTTGAGTTTCGGATCGTTGTTGTAGGCTCCGTCCAGGATAAAATTGTTGGAATCCTCACGCGCGCCGCTGACATTTACCGTGAATTCCCCCCGAACCGATCCGGGAGATCCCTGCGCCGCCGGCGCTGTCCCGGGGAGAAGAAGACTCAACTCCAGGAAGTTTCGTCCATCGAGAGGAAGGTTCACGATTTGGTGGTTCTCGATTACGATCCGTGTTCCAGTCGAGTCCGGCTCGACCGGGCCTTGGACGGCGGTAACTATGATTTCCTCTGAGGGTGGACCTGGTTCGATCACAATGTTCACGCGCAGGTTCTGCCCGACCTGTACTTCGATGCCCCTTCTCACATACTTTCGAAAACCGGGCAGTTCGGCCTCGAGGACATAGGACCCAGGCGGGAGTACTGAGAGCGTAAACTCCCCCTTGGTCCCGCTGAGGGTCTGACGGGTCTCACCCGTATCTTCGTTGGTTGCCCTGACAACCACCTTGGGATAAGGAAAGCCGGAATCCCCTGCCACTTGTCCTCTGATCGTGGCGTGAAGCGTCTGCGAATGGCCGGTCGAGGACGGATCAGGCATTAGGAGTAATAGAAATACGAGTACCGTGACAGTTTTCATAATTCGAATGCTGAACAGGGGATCTGAACGAACGGAAAAGACGAGTTGCCGGCCCCTGGGGAGTGCAGATTATGCCACAGTGGGGGACACCACGCCACAGGTCCGTGACACTCAAGAGCCTGGCCTGACCGCTACTTCGGTTTCGAGAGCCCGATGGTGTTTTGCTGGGTGTCCATGATCCAGGCAAACGTTCCCGTTGGGATTGTCACTGGACCCACAATTTTCTTGCCACCCAGTGATTCGGCCTTGGCAATGGCTTCCGCAACGTCGTCCACCTGCACGTAAAACATGGTGTAGTGCTGAGGCTCGTGGCCGAGGGACACCAGATGCCCGGCTAATCCGGCTTCCGCAATCTGGAAGTGCTCGTCGATGGGCCAGTCGAACATCTTTTGATAAAAATCCTTAGTGGCCGTGAGATCCCGGCAGCCGATTTCAAAGTGCACCACAGGGTGTTTGGGCATCTCTTCTCCTCTATGCACAGCTTTGTGAGTGTCACGCGTCGGGGTCGCCTCCGACGGGAGATTGCTCGGAGTGCTTTGAGAAGGAAACCATTCTCTTGTCAAAGGAAGTAAGCCCGACGAGCCCAGCAGGTGCAGGAATCGACGGCGATCGAAGGAGAATATGGACACGGTCACCTCACTCGAAGACAGCGAAAATAGCCCACCCGGACAAGTGTGGTAATGCTATTCAAATCGTAGTGATTGTCAAGCGCCCAAGCGTCGAGAGCGCATTTTGTGCCGATGGCTGCATGCCTTTTGGCGTCATACCGCGTAGTACTGGGTCGACACCTTCCCGTGCCATTTGAGGAACACCTCCTTCAGATTTCCTCGCTCCATGGCAGTGATATTCGCGTCGGGCATCTTGTGAATGAAGACATCGGTCACGCCGTTGTCGAAAACGCCTCCGGAAATGTCGGTCTCGCGAAATATTAGCAAGGGAAGCCCGAGACCAAAGAGAATCCCCGCCTCGAGATGATTCCACGGAGTTGGGAACGAGACCGCATCATTTGGCGATAGCCTCCTTTCGCCCCCTTTAACTCCGACGCCGCGTTTCCAGGTTCCGGAGGTGGCTTGGAACTGTTCGAACCCCAAGATCAGCCCGCCGGCGCAGTGGCGGGCAATCACAACAACCTCACGTAACGGCAGCTCTGAGGGATAGTCCGACCGGCCCAAAGCCCGTGGTTCGAGGTTCAGTTCGTCGAGGAATTGGGTGAGCACGGCGCGGGCAGCTTCCTGAGCAGTGTTTAGTGCTGTAGGGCAGGAAACGAAGACGGGAATCTTCATGGATACGCCACTCCTCTATTAATTCCATTAAAGTAAATCAACCCGTACGGCGGTACACAGCTCCAAAGGGCTTCGAATTCTCGAATTTGCGGACAGCTACTCGACTCCCATATTTGAATACCCTCTGACCTACGCCACAGTGGATGCTGGCTGAGTCTCATCCTGACTCGCGTTTGAGGACCTCAACGAGTTCTGCGACAACCTGCACCTCACCCTCCATTGAACTCGTGAGCTCGATAGCTCGGAAGTCGGGATTAAGTGGCTTCAAGGTTATCCGGGCATGACGCCATGCATCACCACGCTTTGCCTTTTTGCTTTCATAACGCTTGACGGTGTAGCGTTCTCCGGTTTCAGGATCGACAGCATCACGCAATTGGACGAGTACGGTCTTGCCCTGCCGCGTGCCGGTGACTGGCGCCCTAAAGAGGCAATACGATCCATCCGGAATGGCGGGCTCCATAGACTTGCCAATAACTCGCGCCACAAACATGCCCGGACGCAGGTGGTGCTTTGTTTCCACCGAAATCCACTGCCAATCGCCGTCTTCGATGTGCTGAGGATCACCGAACGCTCCTGCAGCGGCCTTGAGGGGCACGAGTGGCACGCACGTTAAGTAACGATCGCCAGGGCTTGGCTGTATGATTCGGAGCCCTGCCTGCGTTAATGTGAGACGATCCCGAGGCAGCATACGGCCTGCCTGGCCATCAGCGCCGGCCCGCAACCGTTTGTACGCTTCAGAAGCCATCCAGGTGGTCACGACCTTCTGAAACGGCAAATCATTCATGAACCGCACGAAGATCTCCTCGTTCTGGTCCATTCGTTCCACGAAGAGGTTTTCTAGCAGGTTCTTGAATACGAGTTCGAACCTGTCTTCGGGATTCACGGCAGCTGCTTGCTTCAAGCCATCGTCGGTCACTGCAGCCTCGACGATCTGATCGAAGAAAAGCTGATCAGCCTGGTTGAAATTGGTTCCGAAGCGTTCGTTCACGAGGTCGATCAGCTGCGACAGAGGAACAGTTTCGGAACGGAGCAGGCCGCTTCCCACCTCCGTCGGGCCATCCAGGGGCCGGGCTACACCCTCCCTTAGTGATATCGATCCCTCGCTGATCTTCTGCAGGCGGTAATACTCCAGGCGCACCTCCTCATCGAACTGATAGGCGGGCCCGGTGCGCCGTCTGGGAAGCTTCGCCGCGAGATGCCGGAGGAACACATAGAGGCGTTCCAGGTCCGAGTCCTGGTAGGGGATCACCTGGCTCAGGAAACCATACAGGCTTCGAAATGCCAGAACCTTTCCGCGCCATAGCTCCGCTTCCTCCTCATTCTCGCCTTGAAGCGCCGAGAAGCGAGATACCGCCGGATCGAGGGTCGCATTCATCGCCTGATGATCCAGCGCGCTCTGCTTCTGCTTAGGCTTGAAGTAGATGGCGCAGAAACGCTGCACTTCTTCGGTAAGATATACGCCCGACGCGTCCAGCTCGACCTTGAGCTGATACATGCGTGCGGGATCGACTTCCTCACCCATCTCCGCGCCTTCGTAGTAAGTCTTGAAAGCCTCGCGGATTTCCTCGCGATCGTTCACAAAGTCGAGAACAAAAGTGTCTTCCTTGAGCGGGTGGGTGCGGTTCAGCCGTGAAAGGCTCTGCACTGCCTGGATGCCCGCCAGCCTCTTGTCCACATACATCGTATGCAGGAGCGGCTGGTCGAAGCCCATCTGGTACTTCTCCGCAACGAGAAGCACCTGGTACTCCTGCGTGGCGAACTTCTCAGGCAATTCCTTCTCCCGAATGCCCCGGTTCATCTTTTCCTCGGTGTAAGTCACATCGACAAGCTTGTCGTCCAGCACTGTACCGGAAAACGCGACAAGTGTCCTGATCGGATAGCCCCTGGCCTGGATGTATCGATCGAAGCTTTGCTTGTAGCGCACCGCCTCCAAGCGGGAACCTGTGACCACCATAGCCTTGGCCCGGCCGCCGATCTTGTGCCGCGTGAAGGTATTGAAGTGTTCGACCATGACCTCGGTCTTCTGCGCGATGTTGTGGGGGTGCAGCTTCATGAATCGTGCCAGTGCCTGTGCCGCCTTCTTGCGCTCGACATTTGGATCATCCTCACACGCCTTGAGCAATTTGAAGTAGGTTGCGTAGGTTGTGTAGTGCCTCAAAACGTCGAGAATGAACTCTTCCTCGATCGCCTGGCGCATGGTGTAGCGGTGTGCCGGCTGCCCATTGCGGCCGAACACGGCGAGCGTCTTATGTTTGGGCGTTGCGGTGAAGGCGAAGAAGCTCAGGTTCGCCTGCCGGCCGCGCTTGGCCATGCTGCGGAACAGCTCCTCCATGTTCTCGAGGCCTTCGTCCTCCGCCCGTCGATGGGCCTCTTCACAGAGTTTTTCGCCCCCCAGCACTCCCTTCAGTTTTGTGGAAGTCTCGCCGCCCTGCGAGCTATGCGCTTCATCAATGATCACGGCGCACCGTCTCGTCGGCAGCGTGCCGCTTCGGCCGGAGCCGCGCTCCTCCGCCATCTTGAGCAGCTGCCGGGTGACGAATGGAAATTTCTGCAATGTAGTGACGATAACCGGCACGGCGTTTTCCAGTGCCTCGGCCAGTTGCCGCGAGCTTTCGTCGATTTTCTGGACGACCCCGCGCTTGTGCTCGAACTGGTAGATCGTGTCCTGCAGCTGCTGGTCGAGGACGACCCTGTCGGTCACCACTATCACGCTGTCGAAAATCCGCTGGTTTGCGGCGTCGTGGAGCGAGGCCAATCGGTGCGTCAGCCAGCCGATCGTGTTGCTCTTACCGCTCCCTGCCGAGTGTTCTATGAGGTAGTTATGACCTGTGCCCTCGCGTCGGGCTGCTTCCACCAGCGTGCGCACGGCCTGCAGTTGATGGTAGCGTGGGAAGATCATTGACTCCGTCTTCACCTTGCGGCCCTGGTCGTCACGTTTCTCCTCGATCTGCAGATGGATGAATCGGGCCAGCAGGTCCAGGCAGCTGTCCCGCTGGAGGACCTCTTCCCAGAGATAGGCCGTGCGATAAGTTCGCCCGGCAGGGTCGGGTGGATTTCCTGCGCCGCAATCGCAGCCCTTGTTGAAGGGCAGGAAGTGCGTCGCCGCCCCCGCCAGCCGCGTCGTCATCAAGACTGATTCGGTATCGACTGCGAAGTGGATCAGGGTACGGCGTTTGAACTCGAAGATCGGCTCACGGGGGTCGCGGTCCTGTTTGTACTGCCGGCGTGCATCTTCCACAGTCTGGCCGGTGAGCGGATTTTTGAGCTCCAGCGTGGCAACGGGGATGCCGTTTAAGCTGAGGGTGACATCGAGCGACATCTCTGAGCGCGGGGAAAAGTACAGTTGACGGGTCAGCCCCAGGCGATTCGCGGCGTAGCGCGTCTCCAGCTCAGGATTCAGCTCGTGCGCGGCCTTGAAAAATGCGACATGCACTGGCCGCCCATAGCACTTGAAGCCGTGACGCAGAGTTGCCAGCACGCCATTTGCGTCCATCCACTTGCACAGGTCACTGAGGATCTGTTCGCCGGTCTTGTCCCCGTGGAGGGCCTCCAGTTTGGCCCACTCCTTCGGCTGGGTCTCGCGAATGAAGGCAAGGACCGTTTCGGGGAAGATCGCCCGCTCGCGGTCGAAGCCGTCGCGGTTTACCCTCAAATAGCCATTTGCGAGAAGGTGTGCCTCGATGACGGTCTCAAAGGCGACTTCGGTTGTCTGCGTCATGGTCGCGGGCCCAGGATAAATCGTGCGCGTTCGTGTCGGAGCATCTCGAACGGTGTCATGCATTTAATACCCAGACCGATGCAGGCGTTGGGAATCTTGATCTTCTTTGTCGACGTGGACGCGACCTCGTGGGTGACCAGCGTGTGCCCGTGCGCGAGTGCGTGGGCCACCAAGTAATAATCAGCCACGAGAAGAAACGTGCTCACGGCAGCGGGCTCGTAGCCTTGACCCGTTGCCCACTTGCTTACTGAACCGAGAGCCGGCAGCATGGTAGGGTCTGGCTTGAGGAAGAAGCCGGCACCGCGCTGGGCGGCCCAGGCAGCGAGTTCATCGGCGCCGGCGTCGATCTCGTCGCCGACCTTCTCGAGGCTGAAAACTCGCTTCGCCGCATTGGTTAAGATGAGCCAGTCCCAGAATGCCGGACAGAAGTCGAGCCCATAGTGGAGGTTCTTCGCTTGCATAAACACGTTCGCGTCTAGCAGGTAGGCCATCAAAGCACACCCAGGCTACGTCCGAGATCGTGGAAGGTCGTGACTTTCGAGAAACCGAGCATGCGGAATGCGTCGCGATGCAGCGTCTGGCCCTCAAGCGTACTAATGACGAGTGCGCGGGCGAAGCGCTTGCTGACCCGCGCTGCCTGCGTCAGGTAGAAGTTGCCACCACTTCCCCTGGGCATAGCGCGCAGCCGTTCTACCTCTTCATGATATGCCTGCCAGAGCTGCTCCTGCGTGAGCCGACCGGCGTCGTGGATTCGGCGTAAGATCACCAGCGTGCTGACCTTGAAGTGTCGTGCCAGGCGGCCGACTTCCGCCCGCAAATCGATTCCATCCTGATACTCTTCTCTCAGGACGGCGAGCGGGACCAGGAGTTCAGCAGCAACCCGGTTACACCAGTTTTCCACCTCGTTCTCCGGTATCCTCGATGCTTGTGCGTCGGAGACAGCAGACCGTCCGAGCCAAATGTGGGCCAGCTCGTGCGCGAGCGTGAACATCTGAGCCGCTTTTGTGTCCGCGCCGTTGACGAACACCAGCGGCGCCAGATCATCTGCCATCGCGAAGCCGCGAAACTCGTCGGGATCGAGACCCCGGCGGTTATTGTTCAGAACAACTCCGCTGCACATAACGAGAATTCCTAGGGCATCCGCCTGCTCGATGAAGCGGCGCAGTGCGTCCGTCCAAGTCGGGGTTTGGCGGCGCTCTTCGAAGTCGAATCCAAGCGCGCGCCGAATACCTGCGGCGGCTGCCTCAATGTCGCTTGTCAGCCGAACGGAGCCCACGAACGGAAGCGGTGTTTCACCCACGGATCGTGCGAATTCGTGGTACCACTCCTGTCGCTGCTGACAGATGTAAATGACGTCGAGCAAATCCGGGCTAGGCCGCTTGATGTACTCGTTGCTGACGGTGCGAAGGTCAGGGATCGGTACGCGCTCAATGGGCGGTTCCTGGAGGAAGAGGTAGCCGACGGAGGTATAAGTGGCCTTGGCGAAACGTTCGATTTGCTTAAGCGTGGGGCGCGCCTCGCCATGTTCCCAGGCATCAAGGCGCGGAAAGCTGCGGGCTAGAGCGTCGATGTCGAACCCGGCACGCTCGCGCGCCCAGCGCAGCAACTCCGGTTTCACGTCAACGCGAATCATCGCAGCCTCCCTACTCAGCGCTCATTGTACGCCACATGATCGTCTTGAATCCCGCTCGTTGTATATCAACCTTGAGCATTCACCAGGGAGTAGAGTGCCTGCCAGTCCATGAAGAAGCTTGTATCCAGGGAGTACACGCCTTCATTCGCCATCGTCGATTGTATGAGTGCCGCCGGCCCGATCTCGGAGTTCCGCGCGGAGCTTGTCGAAGTGCTCGAACCGCAGATCGAGATGCCGGCAAGCCTCGACGGCGGTGATGCGATTGGCGTCAAGGGCCTCGACGACGAGCTGTGCAAGCGGCCGGCCGCCCCGGCCGAGGGCTTTGTCGACGGGGGATGCGAAGCCACCGGAACGCGGCTTCAGGTTCTTGAGGTACTCGGCCCAGCCGGCTTTCCACCGGTCATATCCTTCCCAGGTGAGGGCACCCTCGACTCGAAGCCGGGTTGCCATCGCCAGTGGTGTCACGCGGAACTTGGCCGCCAGGCTGCGAACCAGCGGGACGTCCCATGCATCCCGTGCCACCGACATCCTCCCGAGAAAGCCGGCCAGGACATTTGCCGGAATGAGAGCGGCGCTCGCGGCCTCTTCCGCGAACCGCTCCACCTTGGACCATTCCTCAGCATTCCTCCCCTCTCCCAATGCGGGTTCCTCTTCCTGGCCTACGGACAGCGCGATGTGTGTAAGCTCATGGAGAAGAGTGAAGACACGCGCGCTCGGCGCGCTTTCCTTGTTGTTGATGCCGATAACCGGCAGTGGAAAGTTCAGTAGCGACAGTCCACGAACCTGGTTCAAGGGGACCTTCGGGAACTGGAAGACGAGGATTCCGGCGGCTTCGACGGCCTCCCGCCAGCGTCTCCAGCCCTCCCACTCGTCCTTCCATCCCAGTTGTTCTTCGTCTGACACTCCCAGCACGACGCGCAAACGACTGCCGACCTCACCGGGTTCTTCCGAGAGAAGGGCGGAGGTCTCGAACTCGGTGATCGGATTCCCGAGTTCCTCGATCAGCTGCAGGGCGACCCGGCGTCGCTGGGACATGACCCGCAGGGCTAGGCGCAGTTCCGGCGATTCGGCCCCCGGCTCGACGCCGGGCAGCCGGCGATATTCTCCTGCCATAGGCGGGAGCATAGGGGGCTGCGGCAGAAAGAAAATGCCGAACGGGCGATGGTAGAACTTCGCGAGCAGCTGGACCTGACGCACCGTCGGCTTGAGATCACCCCGTTCCCAGGCCAGCAGCCTCTCCGCCTTGACCTTCAGCCGGTCTGCCACCAGCTCAGGCGGATAACCACTCTCTTCCCGTGCCCAGACGAGGAGAGGAGGATTGACCATTGCGTCAAGCGAGGTAGACATGGATGTCATTATAGGCGCGCGGCCGTTTCGTTGACATCGATTTGTCCCGTCACCGCCGCGGAGATCAGCGCGGCGCGTCGCTCCTTTAGTAGTGCGACCGTGCGCTCTGTTGCCACGCGCAGGCTGTCCAGCTTTGCCGTCTCTCCGGCGATGTGGGCAACAATAGCGCGCTGCTCCTGGTCCGGCGGCACCGGCAAGTAAACCTCGAAAAATCCCTCAGGATAGAGCCGCAATCTCGACGACCAGACACCCTTGGAGTACCGGGTTACTTCCTGGGCGAACACGGGCATACGAACTAGCGCATCGACAAAACCAGGATTGAGTCTCGGACTCGGTTGATACACGTTGTAGGCCGGGCTAACGATGCCTTTCAGGGGCGAGACGCCCATGGCGCCCATCCAAGCCCAGAGGGTGTTGATGACGAGATCGCCGGGGCAGCAGATCTTGTATCCCTCAGTCGTCTCCGCCTCGAACATGTTCACGTCTTTCTCGGACCGAGGCGTCACATCGGTGAGGTGCGAAACGGTAAGGAGTTCCTCGTCGCCGGTTACGGAACGTTCATCGCGCTCCTGAAATAGCCATCGCGACCGCTCGATGTCCCAATGCACCGGAATCTCGCCAAGCCAGGGAATGCCGGAATCGCGGAGAGGGGTATTGGGATCGAGGCCGCGGGTGACGGCGCGGGTGATGAGCGCCCGCCGCTTCTCCGCTAACAACTCCAACACGCTCTCCTTCGCCGCCACAAGTCCATCCACACGGGCCGTCTCTTGGTTGAGGTAATTGGCGATGGCGCGTTGCTGGACAACAGGCGGCACGGGAATCGTCATTGAACCGATCTCGCTTTTCGGGATGCCAAATCGGGTCACGCCGTTGGCGGCAAGTTCAAGCTGCACGCGTATCGGCTTGGCCTGAAGGCAGCGAAATAGGAACCCACCGTCGAGAATCTCTCCGCGCGCTCGAAGCACGGCGAGGTGATAGCCGCAGACCAGGTCTTGTGCGGTTTCTTTTACTAGCGCGGGGATGCCGATGTCATCCCAAGACTCGGAGTCCTTTGTGATGACCACGTCAGCGATCTGCAAGCCAAACTTGTCTATCTCTTCCTCGGTGGCGGTGGTCCTCATGAAGTCGAGGTCAAGCGTGATGAATTCGTTGTTGTAGACATCCGTGTAGTTGCACAACCAGACCGGCAATTCATTTTCTACTGGGATCTTGTCCACGTTGCTAACTGTGTAGTCGGCGACTGCACGCAGAGGCTTTGCCTCCCACGAGTCAGGGAGCGCGTTGGCCCAATCGGCGGGACCGCTCATGCCGTTACCTCCCGCAACAGCCGCATGATCTCCTCCTCAGCAAGTTTCAAATCCGCATCGATCTCTAACAAGGGTCGTGGTGGCGTGTACTTATAGAAGTGGCGATTGAAGTTGATTTCGTAGCCCACCTTGTCC
>DASQID010000235.1:0-3566 GCA_035631775.1 Acidobacteriota bacterium | reverse complement strand
GTGGGGAAAGCTATATAAGACCCGAACGCGATCTCCTTGAGCCTTCGGACTGACTGATTTTGGTGAGTGCATTGATCAGGCCTTGATAGCAATCACGCAGAAAGCTGAAGCGTGGGACCTACGGGTGAGAAATCCAGGCTAGGAACGGATCTGGCAGTCTCGAGGAATTGGCGGTGCCAGAGCTCGAGGACTGCCAGCTTGAAGATCTCCTTGGAGTGTCGACCGGAGCGTGAGTTGTCGGAGACCATGGCTTCGACGGCGGATTTCCTAAAATAACCGCGATTGAGGCTTTTGCCGTCAAGCAGAATATCGCGGACCCAATCGTGCAAGTCCTGCCTGAGCCATTTCTCGTAGGGAACCGGAAAGCCGGCTTTTTTGCGATTCAGGATTTCCGAAGGAACATGAGCAGCGAGAGCTTTCCTTGCGATGAACTTTGTTGTGAACCGACGAACTTTGAAGTTAGCAGGCAGGGAGGCAGCGAATTCAAGAATCTTGTGGTCGAGAAGCGGGACACGAAGTTCGACGGAGTTAGCCATGGTCATTTTGTCGGCTTTGATCAGCAGATCGTCGGGCAACCAAGTTTTGGTGTCGACAGAAAGCATTTTGCCCAGCGAACCACCGCCGCGTGCGTTCCGCAAGTGCCGGGTCGCCGGGTAGACGGAAAGGTTCTTGTCAATGACGCGTGCGAAGTCAGCGGAATAGAATTCGGACCACCGGCGGTTAAAAAACCGCGTGGGGTCGGAAGTGCGGCTGTAGTAGGAGTTTTCCAGCGGCGCACCGGCGAATTGGAGGGACTTCGCGAACCGGTCCGATTTCGTGAGGTGGCCGAAAATTGAGAGAGCGCCGGAAAGGAGGCGATTAAACGGCGGAGGAAAGCGCCTGATTCGCTGCAACCACAGAATGGAGCGATAGTTGGAATAACCCGCAAACGCTTCATCTCCGCCCTCACCAGAAATCAAAACTTTAACGAAATCCCTGGCGAGCTTGGAGACGTAATACAGAGCCACAGCGGGAGGCTCGCAAACCGGCTCCTCCATGTGCCAAACATACTGAGGCATAAAATCGGCGAACTGCTGCGCCGTAATGGTAATTTCATGGTGCTCGGAGCCGTAGCGGCTAGCCGCGAGGCGTGCATAGGGGCGCTCATCAGTGACGTGTGGATCAGAAAATCCGACGGTGTAGCTGCTGATCGGATGGGGGCTTTTTCCGGCGGCGAATGCGAGCATCGCCGTGGAATCGACTCCGCCGCTGAGAAGAAAGCCCACCGGCACATCGCTGATCATGTGGAGGCGGACAGACTCCTCCAGAAGATGGAGGAGTTGTTCCTGTGCTTGGCGAAGACTCAGAGGCGAAGGTGAAAAATCCAAATCCCAATACTGGCGCAACTTGGATTTGCCAGCATGAAACATAATCGAATGTCCGGGAGGCAGCTTGGAGATACCTCTAAAAAGGGTCTCCTCGCCAGGCAGATAATCGAAAGTCAAAAACCTGTCGATCATGGACGGTTGCACTTCCGGTGGCACTTCAGGGTCTGCGAGAATGGCCTTGATCTCGGAGGCAAAAGTCAGCGAAGTCCGGGAGACGCGATAATAGAGAGGTTTTATCCCCACGCGATCTCTGGCCAAAAAAATGGATTGCCTGCGCTCATCCCAGATGGCAAAGGCAAACATTCCGCGCAATTTTTCGACGCAGGCTTCGCCCAGCTCTTCATAGAGATGGATGATGACTTCCGTATCGGAGCGAGTCCTGAAGAAGTGTCCTTTCGCGAGGAGATATTCCCGCAACTCTTGATAATTGTAGATCTCGCCGTTGAAAATGATTTGGAGAGTTCCATCCTCATTGGAGAGCGGCTGATGCCCGCCGGAGAGATCGATAATCGAGAGCCGGCGGAAGCCGAGGGCTACGGGCCCGGAAATGAAGTAACCTTCGTCATCGGGGCCGCGATGAGAAATGGTGTCCGCCATGCTCCTGATTACCGCCGGGGGAACGGAGGCGGAGGGATCAAACATCAACTTTCCGCAGATGCCGCACATCGCAAGACGCTCTTTTCGAAAAGGAACTGTTTAGAAGTTACCGGCAGCGTGGGTCGGAAAGTTGCAAGAGCGCACCTTTCAACCCACCGGAGCTCAACGCCAGATCGTTTGGCGGCCCCAGAGGCGGCCGAGTTGCTGACGACGGAGAAAGCCGATGGTCTGAACGTCATCCACCTGAGGAATCTTTTTTAGATATCCCGATACAAAGCCATAGAGCAGCGCAACGGAGCCGATAAGGTACGGCCTCTTCGACAACCGACTGCAAACCTTGACCAGCATGAACAGCGGGTGATAGCCACAGATATAGTTGGCGCGACCGTTTTTTACCAAGCCGCCCCAGATGCCGTCCGCTGCGCCGGTGTAGCGATGATGTTGTAAATGAAGCTCAGAGAAACTGCGAGTGGACCATCCGAGCATGTTGGCCTTTACTTCGTCCATGGTGTCCCAGCCCGGGGCCGGCCAGAATCCGCCAATGGCGTCCCAGCACTCGCGCCGGTAGATTTTCGTGGCTCCGCGGACGTGGAACTCCGGGCAAGGCTCGAAACGCTTGGTGCCGTTTTCGAGGTAACAAATCACGCCGCCTCCAATGCCCAGGCGGCGATCGCGGTGAAAATGATCCAAGCTTTTCTCGAAATAGTCGGGGGCGAAGGTCAGGTCCCCGTCCATCTTGACGATAAAGTCCCAATCCAGAATACCGAGTGCGCTATAGCCGTCGTTGAAGGCTTCGACGACCCCGCCGCCGGATTTGCGGAAACCGCGATTATTGCGATGCAGCGGGCGAATCCAAGAATGCTGACGAGCATACTCATCGATGATCGACGCGGTGCCATCCGTTGAACCATCGTTGACGATGATCCACACCTGAGGCCGCACGGTTTGGGAGATCATGCTCTCGATGGTGAACCGAAGATAGGCGGCCTCATCGCGCACAGGGGAAACAACCACGTAATTCCGCCGAGGAGTCGGATTCGGGATCATGGTCATTGGAGTCGACGTGCTAGGACGTCTCCATAGTAGTTTGTGCCGTCGAAGATCCTGCTCCGGAGCTGCGGTGCGTTCATCCAGTGAGATGAGGCCAGACCATCCATGGTGCAGCTGTAGTTGAATTCATAGTCGCTCTTGAGCATCTCGAGGCAGTCCAAGGCGACGTGTTGCACTTCCATATTGAACTCAAAGCTCAAACAGCGAGGTCGAAAGGACATGCCGCGAATAACATGGTCATCAAAACCTTCCACGTCGATTTTGACGAAGGCGGGTATTCCATGGCGTGAGGCGAGTTGATCGAGGGTAACCACATCAACTTCGATTGGTTGCCAATGTGGATGGCCGTGGCGCGCAGACTGTTCCGCAGTTTCAAGCCATTCGTGGGTTACGGTAGAAAGACTGGGGTGTTCAACGCAGGCATGGAGTGTCAGCCTTCCCGGGGTGTCGCCCACCGCGCAGTTTTCGACATAAATCGCGCGAGTGCGCGCCAGACGGCGCAGCATGGCGCAGACGGAAGGATTGGGCTCAACGGCAACAACTTTGGCGCCG
>DASQID010000234.1:0-2973 GCA_035631775.1 Acidobacteriota bacterium | reverse complement strand
CGCTCTGCGGGTGGTAGCTAATTCAGTTCGCAGTTCACGGTTCGCAGTTGACAGACTGCGAACCGCGAACTGCGAACCGCGAACTGAGGTCGAATATGGTGGAGTACTTCTGGGATATCGGGCGCGGCGTCATGACCACGCTCCAATCCAAGTCGGTGACGCTTCCGCACCTTTTCCGTCCAAACCACGGCTATACCATCCAATATCCCACCGTCAGATGGGAAATGCCGGAACGGGCCCGCCTGCGCCTCTTCAACAAGATCGAAGACTGCATAGGCTGCGGCCAGTGTGCTCGTGTCTGCCCCACGGATTGCATTGCAATCGAGACGGAAAAGAGGGGCAAAGACGAGCCGGCGATCTTTGCTTCGGACGGAACCCCGATCAAACTCCGTACCTACCTTTTCGACATCGACATGACGCTCTGCTGCTATTGCTCTCTGTGCGTCTTTCCGTGCCCCACCCACTGCCTGGTGATGACCAAAGAATACGAATACTCGGTTTACGACAAGAAAGACCACTTGTACCATTTCGCCGTCGACAAGCAGATGTACCCCAAACCCGTCAAGGAAACCGAGAAACCAAAAGCGTGAGTTTCCCCCATGAGTCTTACCGCGCAAGTCGTTTTCTATATTTTCGCCGCGATCACGGTAGTTTCCGCCTGCATCGTCGTGTTCTCCCGCAGCCTGATCTACTCGGCCTTCGGGCTGCTGTTCACCTTCTTCGGTGTCGCCACACTCTATGTGTACCTGGGCGCCGACTTTCTGGCAGCCACCCAGATGGTGATCTATGTGGGAGGCATTCTGGTCCTCCTGCTCTTCGGCGTCATGCTTACACACAAGCTCTATGATCTGAAACTGAAGACCGAGACAATCCAGTTTGTCCCAGCCCTTTTTGTCATGCTGTCGGTCTTCGTCACCTTGTTGGGGGTGATGCTGAAGACGCACTGGTACGATGGCGGGCCGAAACCGCCTGCCCCAACGACCGCCGCCATAGGCGAGCTGTTTATGAAGGACTACATTCTTCCGTTCGAAATCGCCTCGATTTTTCTTCTCATTTCCCTCATCGGCGCCGCAATGATTGTCAGGAGGAGAGCGGAATGATTGGACTCACCCAGTATCTCGTAATCAGCGCGGCTCTCTTCTCGCTTGGAATTATGGCGGTTCTTACTAGGAGAAATGCCGTAAACGTGTTGATGGGAATCGAGCTGATTCTCAATTCGGCAAATCTCAACCTGGTTGCCTTTTCCCGATACTCCTCCGCCAACCTCGGCGGCCAGGTTTTCGCGATCTTCGTCATCGTGATCGCTGCGGCCGAGGCTGCGGTCGCTCTCGCCATCGTGCTATCGATGTACCGGCTGGTGAAGTCGGTCAATCTCGACAGGGCGGACACGCTCAAGGGATAGCCATGAATCCACAGATCCTGAACGACCTGCAACGATTTTATCCGGAGTTGGCGGTGTCGCTCACACTCCTGGGCGTTGTCGTCCTTGACCTCGCGCTCCCCAGACCACGCGCAAGAAGGCAACTTTCCTGCTGACGAGCTTCGGTCTGGTAGCTGCCTTCCTCCTCAGCATCCCTCTTTTTGATTCCACCTCGGGGACGATGTTTTACGGCATGATTGCCCTGGACCAGATGGCGGTGTTCTTCAAAGGCTTTCTCATCCTGACTTCATTTTTGGTCCTGCTGGCCGCCCCGGGTTCCAGGGAGTTTTCGAAGTCCCATCTCGGGGAGTTTTACGCGCTCCTGCTCGGCGTCACCCTGGCGATGATGCTGCTGGCCTCCGCCGTCGACATGCTCATGCTCTTTCTGTCGCTGGAAATGGTGTCGGTCACGAGCTACATCATGGTCGGCTATCTGAGGAACGACCGTCAGTCGAACGAGGCTTCGCTGAAATACATTCTCTTCGGAGCGGTCTCCACAGGATCCATGCTCTACGGCATCACCCTCCTGTACGGAATCACCGGCACAACCAAGATGGCGGCAATCCGCGAAGCACTTGCTAAGGGAGCGTCTGCGGGGGACAACTCGTTGACGCTCCTCGTTTCAACCGCGCTAATCCTCGCCGGTTTTGGATTCAAGACGGCAGCCGTTCCTTTCCATTTCTGGTGTCCGGATGTATACACCGGCGCGCCGACCCCGGTGACCGCGTTTCTGTCCGTCGCCCCCAAGGCAGCCGGGTTCGCCACCCTGGTTCGCTTCTTCTTTACCGGTCTGTCGGATTCCTCCGGCGGCATTGCCTCCTGGGTCACGTTCAGAACGCTGAACTGGACGCTGCTGGTTCTCATCATCTCGGTCATTACAATGATGTTGGGCAACATCGCCGCCCTGCGCCAGGACAATATGAAACGAATGCTGGCCTACTCCTCGATTGCGCACGCCGGCTACGTGTTCATGGGAGCGGTGGTCCTCACATCGCAGGGAATTCAGTCGATTCTGATCTATCTGATCACCTACCTCTTCATGAATCTGGGAGCATTCCTCATCGTCATCGAGGTCTATAACAAGACCGGGAGCTTCGATCTCCAGGATTATCGCGGGATGTGGCAGCGGTCTCCGTTTTTGACGATCTCAATGACCATATTCATGCTTTCCCTCATGGGGATCCCACCGTTTGCGGGATTCTTTGGAAAGCTGTATGTCTTTGCGGCCGCCGTGAACAACAACATGGCGTGGTATGCGGTAATCGGCGCACTGAACAGCGTCATTGCGGTTTATTACTATGCCCGGGTAATCAAAGCCATGATCATCGAGCCGGGCGAAGACGCGACTGCCATCAGCCTTCCCTGGACAAGCCATGTGATGGTGTGGATCATGCTCCTTCCGACCGCCGGCCTGATGATCTTCTGGAACCGTATCCAGGAGCTGACCAGCGCCTCCATGAAGCTCTTCCTCGGCAGCTAAAAAGCAGAAGACGGCAGTCAGAGGCAGCAGGCAGCAATCGCTCAAAGACTCCGCGCCGGCTTGGAGGTTCTTG
>DASQID010000233.1:0-4575 GCA_035631775.1 Acidobacteriota bacterium | reverse complement strand
ATACGCGGAAGGGGGCTATGAAGTGGCGTCCACGCATCTTGATCCGGCGTCGGAACGCATATATCTTCGGGAGGTCGAGGACTTATTGAAGCGCTTCCGCTAGCCGCAGACGAGGAGCCTATTCGTTTCCCCTTTCGTGGTGGTTTCTTGAAACGCCATCGCAATGTGCCGAGCCGCAATGACGGGCTCAGCCGTTAGTCAGTCAGGCCGGCCAATCGCCCAGAAGTCGGCGAACCAGAATAACCTGGCCGGTGTGATACGCGTTGTGATCTGCGGCAAGCAGCACCTGGCGCAAATAAGTGCGGCCTTCGCCGTGCGGGATCCTGGCAGTCAGATCCAGTCTGCGATTCCGGACCATCGACTTGAGTTCATTCAGGTCGGCGAAGAAACGCTTCTTCGTGGCTGCCCACTTTGCGATTGTGGGTTTTTCTTTTGGATCCGGCCAATAACCCACCGGCCATGTTGGTGATTTCCACTTTGGATTCAGTGTGTAGCGCAGAATGTCCTCCTGGGCGATGCGCATGTGCTCCAGTTCCTCCCAAACGGAATGCACCGCCCCAGCCGGGCGCATGCTGCGATTCTCGGGCTTCAGACCCGCCAGGGCTGATCTGACGGGTGGGTACGCGATGCCGCCGTTGAGCAGTTCGAGCAGGTTACTACGAAGCATTTCGTCGTCCATCTTCCCTCCTACGAATATTCATGACGATCAACCCTCAATAATGTCCGATTTCCGGATCAAGAAACAGTACTGAGGACCTGGCGCACGGGAGGAGTCGTTCCGCGTTCAAAGGGCGGGCGCCATCCTCTTCGGAACCGGGGAGCCGAAAGGCAAAGCTGCCCTACCCGTTCCGCGACTGGACTACAATTACAAATAGTAATAATACCTCTTTTATTATCACAAATCGTTATGATATACTGAAAACCATGCACATCGGATATCTGAAAATCTTCGCGGATCTGGGCCGCTACCACAGCTTTTCCCGGACGGCCCAGGCCAACAATATTTCCCAGGCCGCAGTCAGCAAGGTGGTGGGCCGGCTCGAGGGGCATCTGGGGGTGCTCCTCGTGGACAGGTCTATAAGGCCCTTGCAGCTGACGGAGCAGGGGAAGACCTTCTGGGAGGGTTGCAGGAGCCTGGTCGAACGGTACAACCGGCTGGAGGCCGCCATCGGTGTGTCCCGGGCCCGCAAGCCCTCCAAGATTCAGATAGCCGCCATCTACTCGGTCGGACTCAGTGACATGAGTAGGCATGTCGAACTCTTTCGCCGGCAGAGCCCGGATGTGGAGGTGCAGATTGAATATCTGCATCCTGCCTCCGTCTACGAAAGGGTTCTGGAGGGGATCGCCGATTTTGGCCTTGTGTCGTACCCGCGGCGAGCCTCGAATCTTGCGGTCGTTCCCTGGCGTGAGGAGGAAATGCTGCTGGCCTGCTCTCCGGGCCACGAACTGGCCCGGCACCATTCGATCAAGCTCGTTCAATTGAACGGTCAGCGCTACATCGGTTTCACCCGCGAACTTCCAATCCGGCGGAAAGTGGATCGTTTCCTGCGTCAGCACAAGGTCGATGTCGAGGTTATTCTGGAGTTCGACAACATTGAGTACGTCAAAAAGGCGCTCGAAATTGGCAGCGGCGTCGCTCTTCTGCCCGAGCCGATGCTGAAGCGCGAGGTTGAATCCGGAACCTTGGCAGCCATACCACTGGCGGATTGCAGATTTGTTCGTCCGCTATCGATCATCTATCGACGGAATCCCGGGCTGAGTCCGGCCGCGTCCTGTTTTATCAGGCTCATTCGCCAGTCGGAGGATTCCCAGTCGGGTGCCGATCGCGCGCGAAAACGGCGGACACGTGCGTCCCCTCCGGTTGCCGGGAGCGCCTTGCATGTAAGCGGCTCCCAGACATCGACGATAGACGAAGGCAGGCGAGGTGCTCCATGACACACCCCGGTTATCCTCCAAGGCAAGGTCTTTACGATCCTTTTTTTGAGCACGAGGCCTGCGGCATCGGTTTTATCGCCGACTTGAAGGGGCGCAAATCGCACGACATCCTGGAGAAGGGATTTCAGATATTGTTGAACCTGGAACATCGTGGAGCCTGCGGTTGTGAGAGCAATACCGGCGATGGCGCAGGAATATTGATCCAGATGCCACATGCTTTTTTGGCGGAGGAATGCGACAAACTCCGCATCCGCCTGCCGGGCCCGGGTCTGTATGCCACAGGCATGCTTTTCCTGCCCACCGACTCCGAGGAGCGACTGTCGTGCAGGGTAATGCTCGAGCAGATCATCCGCGAAGAAGGCCAGCAGGTCTTGGGTTGGCGCACGGTGCCGACAGACAATTTCACGCTCGGGACCACGGCCAAGATGTCGGAGCCGATCATCCGTCAGGTATTCATAGGCCGCAACCCCGACCTGGCCGACGACGCTGCGTTCGAGAGGAAACTCTACGTGATCCGCAAGCGTGCGGAGAAGGCAGTCCGGGGTTCCAGCCTGGGGCAGAAGGCGATGTTTTACGTCTGCAGCCTCTCGTACAAGACGATGGTCTACAAGGGAATGCTCATGGCACACCAGCTCGTGCCCTATTTCCCCGATCTGACGAGCCCGCGTATTGAGACCGCGCTGGCGATGGTCCACTCCCGCTTCAGCACGAATACCTTCCCGAGTTGGGCGCGTGCACACCCGTATCGCTATCTCTGCCACAATGGTGAGATCAATACACTGCGCGGGAACATCAACTGGATGCGAGCGAGGGAGAATATGTTCGAATCCGCCCTTTTCGGCGCGGATCTGGCAAAGACACTCCCAGTCATCGACGAAAGCGGCAGCGACTCGGCGATATTCGACAACGTGCTCGAGCTCCTCGTCCTGGCTGGTCGTAGCGTTTCGCACGCCATGATGATGATGATCCCGGAGCCGTGGAACAAAAACGAGCTGATGAGCCCGGAGGTTCGCGACTTTTACGAGTTCCACTCGTGCCTCATGGAGCCGTGGGATGGGCCCGCTGCGATGGCATTCACCGACCGTGTAAGAGTGGGCGCCGTCCTGGACCGCAATGGCCTCCGGCCCTCTCGATATTATGTGACCAGAGACGGCCTGGTGATTCTTGCCTCCGAGGTCGGCGTTTTGGAGATACCGCCGGAACAAATCTCGTTCAAGGGCAGGTTGCAGCCCGGCCGCATGTTGCTGGTGGACACCGAGTCCGGCCGCATCGTCGATGACGCGGACCTCAAGTGCGAGATCGCTGCAGGGAGGCCATACGGCGAGTGGGTGCGCAAGAACCTGGTAAAGTTCAGCGAGCTTCCCGGCCCACCGCACCTCTTCCAGCCTGATCACGAGACCGTGCGGCTCCGCCAGCGTGCCTTCGGCTATACCTACGAGGATCTCACTATGATCCTGGCCCCGATGGCGCAGGAAGGAACCGAGCCTGTGGGTTCAATGGGGAACGACACGCCGCTCGCGGTTCTATCGGTTCGTCCTCAACTCCTTTACAACTACTTCAAACAACTGTTCGCCCAGGTGACGAATCCACCGATCGATTCGATCCGCGAAGAGCTGATCATGTCCGTGGAGACGAGCATAGGCCCGGAGTACAACCTCCTCGAGCCGTCTCCGGAATCGGCCAATCAAATCGAGCTGCACTCGCCGATTCTCGCCAACGAAGAGCTGGAGGTACTCCGCCACCTGGACGGTACCGGAATTGGAGGCCGCGGATTCAAAACAGTGGCATTGCCCACCCTGTACCGGGTCGAAGACGGCCCTGCCGGCCTCGAGCAGGCCATGGATGAGCTCTGTCGCGGAGCAAGTGATGCTATTACAGACGGCAACGAATTCATCATTCTCTCGGATTGGGGGGTTAACCGTCAGAATGCTCCCATCCCAGCACTCCTTGCAGTCTCCGGCGTCCATCATCACCTCATCAGGGAAGGTACCAGGACACGAGTCGGTCTGATCGTGGAGAGTGGCGAGCCCCGTGAAGTGCACCACTTCGCACTCCTGATAGGCTACGGAGCCAGCGCTGTTAATCCCTATCTTGCCTTTGAATCCCTGGACGACATGATCCGTCAGGGACTGCTCCCGAGCCTTGTTCACAGGAGCGCTGTCCGCAACTACGTCAAAGCCGTCAGTAAGGGGATTCTGAAGGTCATGTCGAAGATGGGTATCTCGACGATCCAGAGTTACCACGGAGCCCAGGTTTACGAAGCCATCGGTCTCAAACAGGAGCTGGTCGACAAATACTTCCGCTGGACCCCCTCTCGCGTGGGCGGAATCGGGCTTGATGAACTGGCCGCCGAAATTATGCTGCGGCACCGGCGCGCGTTCCCGGACAGGACCTCGGAGGACCGGACCCTGGACGAAGGTGGCAACTACAAGTGGCGGAGCGACGGCGAATACCACCTGTTCAATCCGGAGACCATTCACACGCTGCAGAAGGCGTGCCGTACCAACGACTATGCGGCCTTCAAAAAATACAGCGCGCTTGTGGACAATCAGTCCCAGAGGCTCTGCACCCTGCGTGGATTGTTCGACCTCAAGCCTGCAGATACGCCGGTGCCGATTGAGGAGGTAGAGTCCGTAGAGT
>DASQID010000232.1:0-1646 GCA_035631775.1 Acidobacteriota bacterium | reverse complement strand
AATCATCACATCCTTTATTACGATCGGCTTGTTGCCCTGAACCGTGAGCGTGAACGGCCCCCCGGCGGACATTGCCGGAAGGTAAACGCTCCAATGGTTGCGCACGTCCGTGGTCGCTGTCGCGGTGTGACCGGCAAGGCTTACGGTCACTGTCTCGCCGGCATCAGCCCTTCCCCAGACATGAATCTCGCGCCCCTGCTGCAGCACCATGTGGTCGCTAATCAGCGTGGGCAAGACGGGATCGGCCCATGCACTCAGGCCATACGCGAATAGGCACAAGGCCGCAGAGATGCGCACCAGTCCTCGCAATCAATGCCTCCCTCTTCGATGAGACTCACTTCTCTTCGATGATAACCAGATCCCAGGGCTTAAGTGTGACCGGTTGCGAATGTGCGACCGCAGCCTGTGTGAGCAGATCAGTGCCCGAGCCGTAAGGATAGCTGAAGGTTCGTGCGTCGCTCGAATAGTTCAAATAATAGTGGACCGTCTTGCCGCCGCGATTGACGCCATGTTTCGTTCGGACACTTGCGGGAAGCGTCTGATCGGGTCCGGTCACCGCAGCTGTCCGAAGCGCATCCAGCAGCACTTTCTCCTGCAACGTGTCCGTCAGCACTGTCCCTTCGTAGGTGAGGCTGCCTTTTCCGAACCGATTCCGCGTGATCGCCGGATACTTGGCGAAGAAGGGATGATCGTAGTACGCCAGCCCCTCTGCCGAATCCAGATTCAGCATCTCTGCCCAGTCCGACACTTTGTTCTCGGCGCCGGCATGGAAAGGATCGCCTTTCAGTGGGAGCGGCTGGCGCAGGTTGGAAAACTCCTGATAGTGAAAGCCCGCGGCTTCGCGCAGGATGCCGGGCATCACCGTCCAGCGCACGGTGTTGTACTCGTTCGTGAACCCACTCTTGAACGACATCAGCAGATGGCCGCCCCCGCGAACATAGTCCGCCAGGTTCTTCAAAACAGCATCGCTGGCAACATAAAGGGGCGGAACCAGAATGACCTTGTAGTCCGAGAGATTCGTGCTCTCGGGAAAAACGAAATCCACACCCACGTTGTTTCGGTAAAGCACGCGATACATCTGCTGCAGAATTGTGCGGTAGTTCGTGCGATTGCTGAACTTCATGAATTCGATGCCGTAGTGAGAGTCATTGCTGTAGAGAATGGCGACCTGGTTGGAGCGCTTGTAGTCAACGATCTGTGGCCCGATGCGGCGCAGTTCGTGCGCCGTCCGGCTGACTTCTTCGTAGGCGCGCCCCGGCTCCAGATCGTGACCGAGGACGCCCTTCCAATACGTCTCCTGCCCGTAGTGAATCGAGTGCCAGTGCCAGTACTCGACCATATTCGCGCCCGACGCGACGTGGGTGTACACGTCGAGACGCAGTTGACCGTCATACGGCGGATATTGATCTTTGGAATCCCAGCCGATCGCTTCCGCGTTGGTCTCGGTGACCAGGTAATTTGCGTGTTTCAAAGAACGGGTGTAGTCGCCCGCGAACGACGAGGTCTCTCCGTCGAACTCGTCCTGTGTACCGTGATACGGGTTGGCAGCCACGATATCAAGGCTCCTGGCGATATCGTTCTCGTTGACCTCAGCCCGCGGCGGACCGGCCAGATCATGCGTGATGAATTGATCAGGCCGCTTGTAT
>DASQID010000231.1:0-8593 GCA_035631775.1 Acidobacteriota bacterium | reverse complement strand
GCTCGGCATTTCTGGGCTTGATTGCATAGGCGGGTACTTTTTCCACCTTCTGGAGGCGCGTGCAATCGGCGCTGAGGTAGGCGAGAACCGAACGGCCCGGATTCCTCAGGATGAAGTACTTGTTGGGCACCAGATCGTGCTTGCCGGCTCGAAGCACCTGTTCCACCGGCATTTCATAGGGCGGCTGGTAGAACGCCGCCAGGGCGGCATCATCCATGTCCTCGAGGATCTCCTTGCCGCTGTAAAGTTCCTCGATGCTCCGCACCCGGTCGGTGGTGTAATCCTCGGCCGGGATGGATAGAGCCTTCGCCTTCATTCTCAGGTTTACGTCCTTCGACACCAGAATGACAGACCTGTGGCCTTTGGCCTTTTTATGAAGGTCCAGAGCAACGCTGAGAATCCTATGGTCCGGAGTATCTTCCCTGAAAACGTTCGCGATCTCGGGACTCAATCCCTTGGTGATCGCAATCCGCACCTTGCCCTTGCCTTTGCCGAGGGAAATGCCGCCGTCGAAAAGCGCGTTGCCGGTGATGGAGTCGAGGGTCCGCGCAAACTCACGGGCGTTCAGGTTAATGACCTGGCTGCCGCGTTTGAAGTGGTCAATTTCTTCAATTACGACAAGGGGTATGACGATGTCGTTTTCCTTGAACTGGTGGATGCAGGTGGCATCGTGGAGAATGACGTTCGTGTCGAGGATGAATGTTTTGGGGCGTATTACAGCTGCCATGTACCTCCCTTACTTTTAAATGACGAATGGCGATTTAATCAGTACCGAACACATTGCCTGTTGTTTTTCATTTCCTCATTCGTCATTTGTCGTCAGTCGGCAAGTCGCTCGACGAGCCGGCGAATATACTCCGGACTCGTGCCGCAACAGCCGCCAATGACGTTGGCTCCGGCGTTTCTGAGCTCGCCGGCGAAGCCTGAGAAGGATTCAGGATCCAGCGGGTAGACAAGGCTGTCACCGGTCGCCCGTGGGATACCGGCATTTGCCTTTGCCCAGATCGGCTTCGACGTGACTGCCCGCATTCTGCGGCAGATCCTCACGTACAACTCCGGACCCACACCGCAGTTCGCTCCAACCATCCAGGCACCGGCATCCTCCATTTCCGATACCGCCTGCTCCGGCTTGACACCCGTCATGGTCTGCATCTTCTCTTTCCCGGAGTCGAACGTCATGCTGATGACGAGCGGCAGGGGCGAGGCCTCCCGCACAGCGCGAGCCGCGATCTTCATCTCGCCGACATCGGACATCGTCTCGATGAGGAGTGCATCGGAGCCGCCCTTCCAGAGCGCTTCTGCCTGTGCGTGATAGGAATCCGCTACCTCGTCTTCGCTGATTTCCCCGGTCAGTAGCAGTTTTCCGGTAGGGCCCATGGACCCGAACACCAGCGCGCTCTCCCCGGCGGCCTCTCGGGAAATCTGGGCTCCGCGGAGGTTGATTTCCTCCAGGCGACTCTCCAACCCATGCCGCGAAAGCATGAATTTGTTGGCGCCGAAGGTGTTGGTCAAAATGATGTCGGATCCCGCCTCGACATAGCTCCGTGCAACCCGGGCGACCTTTTCCGGCTGAGTGAGATTCCACTGATCGGGGCTTGAACCAGGCTCGAGACCGAGCTTCTGCAGCTCAGTACCCCAACCTCCGTCAGAAACGATGCAGGAGGAAGTGGTGATGCTCTTGATCGCAATGGCCATAGAAGCCACAATATAAGTCAAAAAGGAAGTGAACACCACCACGATGCTTCGGAGCTGGCAGATCCCGTAGTCCCACAACAGTTCCAGGCCTCAGGTTCCTTTGAGTCTCAGGGCTTATGCAGAAATTAGATCGCATCGTGTGCCGAGGGTTTAAGCCAGACAATGTAGTCATTCTTGAAGAGCCTCCAAATGTCCCGTGAAATGCATCGAGAGCTTCGAGATTGAAATCCCAATCTAAGACAATGCCCTTCATGGCCACGGCTCTTTGCCTTTGTCTATGCTCTTCCGCACTTGCTCAAATCAGGTCCGGTTCGATCCAGGGAAAGATCACGAATGGGCAGGACTCGACGGCAGCAGCAGAAGCTGAGGTGGTACTCCAGGACTCCCATGGGCGAGACCTCCTCCAGTCGAAGACCAACGCAGCGGGGGAGTTCCTTTTTCTCGGACTACCGGCCGCGCGCTATGTTGCACGGATTCACAAGAAAGGCTTCGCGACATGCATCATCGAATCCATACAGGTTCAGGACGGCTGCACCAGCTCGATCGTCCTTGAAATAAACCAAACCAAATCGGCGGAACCTGCGACGGTGGTCCTCGCCTGGTCGGACCGGCCATCGGATCCATGGGCATCCGACCAAGGCAGCCGGTTCGACGGCCCGCGGATGGAGAGCCTGCCAAGCGCGAGGGACGTCTGGGCTCTGCTTCAAAACAACGACGTTTCCACCGTGATAAACCATCTCGACGAAGGAGGATTTCAGACTGGTGTCCCCCTGCTTGTAGGGGTACACGGTGGTACCTGGACTCAGAATGGCTACCGATGGGACGGTCTGAACATAACCGACCCCTATTCCCCCGGCAAGCCCCTGACTTACCCCGATTACTCCAGCCTTCAGGAATTCCGGATATCGGGGGCTTCCCATTCCGCTTCGATCAGCGTTCCGGGCGCGGAGCTGCAGATGAACAGCCGAAGCGGTGACAAGAGGTTTCACAGCGAGGCTGCCGCTTTCTATACGGGCAATCCGTTACAGAGCAGCAATCTCGACAGGAGGCTGCAGGGATTCGGCTTCCAGACAACTCCCCATTTCAGCCGCTTCCCGGAGGGAGAACTTTCTCTGGGCGACTCCCTTCCGGGACGGAAGTGGTTGTTCTTCTCCACTCTTGGAGTCCGGCATGTCTCCAGGGTGATCCCCGATTTCGCTGCTCAACCCACAACGGACGTATACTCTGGCCTGCTGCGGCTCGATGGAAAGCTGAGAGCGCAGGACCAGCTCTCAATGCTTGTCTCCGGGCAGATTGTAAAGAACTCAAACCTTAACGCCGCATCTGGAATCGATCCGTCCTCAACCCTTCTTGGAAATGATCGGTACGAGTTGGTTCAGGGCCATTGGACACATCGCCGAAGCAACAGTCTTGTCTGGGATCTGCGCGTCGGCTTCTCCCATGCTTCACCCACGGATACTCTACAAGCAGGAATTACTAAGCCAAGTTCGACTCGGCTCTTCACAGGAGAGCTGACAGGGGCGGCTCCGGTCGAATCAGATTCCGCCTTGAGCAGGTTTTCGCTGTTGGGACAGGGACAAGCCTTCCACGCCGGTTCGAGCCGTTGGAACCATCAACTCAGCTTCGGCGTCGATCTTGAGGAGTCGCTCGCCACGGAGGAGCGGCGGGTGTTTCAGGGGCTAAACCTGTTGCTCTTCCCCGGAGACTCGCCCTCCGAAGTTGCTGAATTCAACTCCCCCAGTCATGCAAAGCAGCGGCTGAGGGATATCTCCGTCTTTGCCGAAGATCGGATGCAGGTCGCCCACAGGCTATTCCTCCGGTTTGGCATGAACGTGGACTCGAGCGACACCTTTCTGCCGCACCAGGTCAGCGGTGCCGGGGCTTTTGTTCCGGTGCGGGAATTTGGCGGGAGTAAGGGCGTCGCCACTTGGACAACAGTTTCTCCCAGACTTGGCCTGGCAATTCCATTGAGATGGAGGACAGGCGAATCGAGGCTTATCGCAGGCTACTCACGTTATTACCATGTCCTTCCTGCTTCCTATGCGGATTATGCCAACCCGACCGCTCTGGGCGGGCGGCTCTACCAATGGAATGACATCAATCACGACGGCCTGTTTCAGCCGGGCGAGGAGGGAACGCTCTTGCGTGTTTTTGGCGGGCCCTACTCGATGGTGGACCCGAACCTGAAAAGGCCGTTCACCGATGAGTTCGAATTCGGGCTCGAACATGAATTCGGACGCCGGCTGCGCGCTAGTGCGATGCTGCTGCAACGGGATACCAAGCGGCTCGTGCACACAGTAAATGTCGGTGTTCCCTTTTCAACCTACATCCCGGTAAAGATCTTCGACACCGGGGACGACAACATCCCTGGAACCGGCGACGACCAGACCCTCACGGTGTACAACCAGAATCCAAGCATCCTGGGACAGGACCGATATCTGCTGACAAACCCGCATGGACTGAATGCTTCCTACAAAGGACTCGAGACAAACCTGGCGGGCAATCTGAGTGAGCGGGGCTTTTTCTCTCTGTCCTTTACGGCGTACAAGTCCGAAGGAGACGGCAATCCCGGCAACACGGAATTCGAGAACGATCCCGGCGTTACAGGCAGTTTGTTCGACAATCCCAACACCCTCATCAATTCACGCGGTCGTTTGTTTTTCGATCGTGCGTTCGTGGGCAAGATCGCCGCCTATTACCAGGCCGCCTTCGGATTCCACCTGGGTACCGCGATCAGCTATTTCGACGGCCTGCCTTTCGGGCGTGAGCTGATCATCACGGGGCTTAATCAGGGACCATTCTTCGTCATGGCCACGCCACGAGGTGAACCGGGAGGATTCAGGACGCAATATGATCTGAACTTCGATCAGCGCATCTCCCGGGAATTCAAGTTCGGCGGCCTGCGGATGTCGGTGTTGCTGGACATCTTCAACCTTCTCAATTTGAACCATAGCCTTCGTGAGTATGATATTTCGGGGCCGTTGTTCCCGCAGCGCCGTCCGCTAGAGGTGCAGAACCCACGTGCCTTCAGGCTTGGCATAAAGCTGAGCTATTGACTTGTGCGACCGCGGCACGCCAGAGTCCCGGGCAAGCGAAGCGCAGCCCGGGGTCGAGACGTGAAAGCGAAACAAAGCCCTGGAGGGGCGACAAAGAGGATTACCGTTGATATATTCTGTCGCCCCTGCCAGGGTCCGACATTATGCAACATATCCGGGGGTTTGCGCCCCCGGCTACTTGCTGTGCGCCCTTCCAGGTCCTTCCAGGGCGCGGGCTTGTCATTGCCCATGAACCGGTGCAATACCGTAGAGCCATCCAGATCAGGACTCGCTGGAACGGCAGAGCCTCTTCGAGTCACAACGGCCGAGGCGGTGGTTTGCTTGAGAGAATCAAAAGTAGTTGTAGCCGACACGCAGACCGTGGAGCACATCCGGAGAAATCGAGGATGCCAAAACCGTCGTCATTATGCTGTGGGAGACCGCGAGTGCATAGAGATTGGGGTACCGCTGGTAAATCGCCGCCCACAGAATTCCTCCGGCCAAAGTCGCCACCATCAGCCACAGATTCGGGAAATGTAGCGCACAGAAAAGCAGGGCGACCAAAATGACGCTGACCACTCCCCTGCCCCAGATCTCCTGCGTTCGACGATTGACGATCGCCTGCAAGGCATACTGCTGCATCAATCCCCAGACAAAGAGCCAGAATTGACTCAGCGCAAAGTTGCTCCAATTCCTCGGCGGGCTAAAATGCAGTCCTCCTGTAAACCATCCAACGGTCAAGAGTGCAATGGCAGCCGGGATCATCCAGAGGATGAGCAGGCGCAGTGCCGGCACGAAATTATGCCTACTGAAACCGATCTCGCGGGCGCCCTCGCGCCGCGCTTTGTGGGAAAGGAAGCCGAAGACAAAAACGATCAACACCGGTATCATCCCGACGCTCTTCCGCCGGCCAAAGATGGGGATGACGACCCATTCGGCTATCAAAACGCACAGGACGACAAACGCGATCTCGGCGGCTGCATGAACACGGCTTCGATTTATCTGGTCTGTCATTGGTGAGGCGTCAGGTCTCGAGGAATTCATTTTGCCAATGGTCCTCGTCGCCGACAAGAGAACGGGCCTGTAAAATGGAATTTTTCAAGGGTTGACTCGTTTCCACTCATCCCACAAGACGAATGCGCGCCGTGAAGGCCCGATGCTGCCCACCCGCAAACTGGAGGAAATTGGGTGAATCAACATTGTTGATCACCGAATCCGGGTTCGTACGGCCGTTCACGTTGACGATCGTCAGCCGAACCGCCCAAACGCGACTGAGAAGCTTGAAGTGCTTCTCGATGCCCAGATTGAGGCTCGCATAATTCGGAAAGCGAAGGCGGTTTGGCGCGCCGACGAGCACCTGCTGCTGGTTGACGACACTGAACGGGTACCCTGACCTATACTCGAAAAAATAGCTCAGAAATAGGCTCCAGAATGGAATCGGAGTCCATCCTGAGGAAATTATCCGGTTCGGAGCATCCCACGCCAGCGGTCCTGGCTGCTGGGGGGCAAAAACAAGTGTCGCGAGGGAGAAGTCGAGCGCCTCATTCGAGCGGGCGCGCGAACGAGTGTAATTGGCCGAAACCTCTGCCTTGTCCGAAAAAGCGTGCCGAAACGACAATTGCGCCGCTCGGTAGCTGTCGCGCCGGTTGTTCTGCAGCAGAAAAGATCTGGTGGTTTCGATCGAAGGTTGAGGCTCGTAGGCAAGCCCGTTGCGTCCGCCGCGGAACAGGAGATGGATGCCGGCATAGTTGTCGCGCCTGATGCGCTGGATCCACTCGGCGCTGGTCGTGTGGAAACTCGGCAGTTTCAGGCCTTCCGAAGGAAGTGCGAAACGGCTGGTCACAGAACCTAAAACCGTTGTTCCGCCCGTCGGGGCATAAAACGTGTCCAGCCTCTGTTGGTCGAATGCAGGCGCGACATCAGCCAGCCGCAGCGGCTGATAATACCTTCCCCAGGCGAGCGACAGCTTTCCCCGTTCGTCTTGCCAGGGCAGGATGTTTGCGGCGATGCGCGGAGACAGGATTGAATGTTGAAAGAACCGATCCCAGTCGGCGCGCATACCGGCTTGAAGAATGAGCGGCCGGAGAACTGCCCAGGAATCCTGGACATAAACTCCGATCTGCGTGTCTGAGAGTTCGAAGCCCGCCGGACCTTCGAAGATTGTCCGCTGCAGCAGCGTGGAGTCCTGTCTCTCGACCTCGATCGAGTTTCGCACGGCTGTCTGGGTCCAGGAAATTAGCTCGGCGTGAATCCCGGCCTGCAGATTGTGCACACCGTGCCAGTGTCGAGAGGGCAGCGTCACGGCGGCAATCGCCTGCCAGCGGCGGGCTCGCTGGTGAAGCGTCTCGAAGTAGTTGCCCGCCGTTGCGCTCGGCTGGACGATATAGGGTTGCGATCCCATCGGCAGGCTGTTCAGGTGGCCGAAGTCTCCGGCTACCCCGATATCGAAGAGCGCTCGGCTCGTCCAGGCCTGATCTTTCACGGCAATGAACGAGCGTTCGGAACGCAGGCTTCTCGTTGTGGAGAGCGGTGAAAATGGACCCAGGCCTAAGTGAGAGTTGTCCTGGCGGTTGTAAAGAAAACTCCCCTGGAGCAGGTTGCGCGGGGTCAGGTTTATCTGGGCACGAAGCAAGTTATCTCCTGCCCACTGAGTGGAAATGTTGGCGCCGGCGGGGAGCTCGCTGACGAGCTTGAATGTGTGTTGCAGGCTCAGTGCTTCTGAAAACCAGGCGCGGCCTTTTCTGATCGGGCCGGAGAGGGTAAAGCGCGGATACCAGTTTCCGAGATGCACTCCCTGCTCCACATTGAACCCAGGAATAAAGTTGGTTGTGCCGGCACGCCACTTGTCATCGCCCACCGTCGTATCCAGTGCAAGGACTCCGGCTCCTCCGCGGCCGTATTGCACACCGTACCTGCCCGCATCGACCTCCAAATCCCGTACCGCGTCCACGTTTACCCGCGCGGTCAGAGCGCCTGTAATCGGATCGCCAATTTCGAATCCATCGAGAAACAGTTGGGCCTCGCCCGAACGCCCACCAGCCACATGAAGCTGGCCCGAGTTGTCGCGCACAATACCGGGCAGGGCGGGCAGCACGCTTTGCAGGTCGTGCGTATTGGGAACGGGGATGTCGCGTATTTCCCGGGCAACCATGATTTCCTGATGCGCAGGTTCCTGGGGCTCGATTGGATTTCCGGTGGAGTTCACCTCCACGCTCTGCCGGATCTCCGATTCGTGGTGAAGCGTGAATGTCACCTCGTTCAATCCTTCCTTGAGATCCGCGATTTCACCGGCGACACGGAAATACCCGGTTCTATTCAAGGACATGTGATATTGACCCGCCGAAAGCCCGTCCAGCTCATACCGGCCACTGCTGTCTGTGTACACGGTGCAGGTTTGACCGGTAGGGGAGGCGGCAACAATCTGGACGGACGCGAGCGGGACTCCGTTTTCGTCCACAACAACGCCCCTCATCCGGGCCTGCGGGGAGGCGATGGCAGATGGTAAGAGCGTCAACAGGAGGCATAACAAAAGCAGCGTGTGAGATCCAACCGGAGAAGACATGTAAGCGATATCCGCAGAAAAAGTATACCCGTCCCCAGCCCTTCGTACTACTGACGTTCAAATCCTTGTCGTTTCAGCAAGGATGGGATTGCCTGTCTTTGCGCTGGCTTTTTTAAAAGCCACCGCAAAGGCGCAAGGACGCGAAGGTTTTCAGCGCAGCGTTGTGTCATTCACATTTTCAGAATTCACATATAGACCCCGATGATCAATAATGGGACCCTAAGGGCTGGCGCAAGAATAACTTCACAGTGGGCTGAAAGAACAGTCCTGTGGCGCCGGTCATCAGGCCGGCGCGCGTCGC
>DASQID010000230.1:0-4212 GCA_035631775.1 Acidobacteriota bacterium | reverse complement strand
GGTACTCCCGATCAAACGCACTGTCCTGTTTCCCGGAATTCTCATGCCGGTGACGGTAGGACGCGAGCGATCGGTCGCCGCAGTGAATGCGGCGTTGAAAACAGAAGAGAAAACGATCCTGGTGGTCGCCCAGCGTGATGCCACGATGGAGAATCCTGGGCTTGATGATCTGTATACGATTGGCACAAAGGCCATCGTGAAGCAGGTTGTCCGTTCCGAGGAAGGCCCGATTCATGCGTTCGTCCAGGGACTCGAACGAGTCGCCTTGCTCAAAGTCGAACAGGCGGATCCTTTTCTCCTGATGCAGGCTCGTCGGCTCGAACTCACGGCGGATCATGACCGGGAAGTCCAAGCCCTTCAACGAGCCATTCAAGAATTGGTCACCGATCTTCCGCGCCTGATCCAGGCGCCCGGCATCGAAGAAGCGACCGCGGCCTTCCGCAGCGAGGAGAATCCTGCGACCTTGGCCTATCGCGTGGCCTCGCTTTTGAATCTTACCGTCAAGGACGAGCAAACGTTGCTCGAAAGTTCGTCCACGATCGAGTTGCTGCGATCGCTCTATGCAGCCCTCTCGAGGGAAATGCAGATTCTCAAATTGCGCGACAAGATCGCCAGCGACGCGCAAGCCAAGATTGGAAAAAATCAGCGCGAGTACATCTTGCGGGAACAGTTGAAAGCGATCCAGCAGGAACTTGGGGAGGGGGATGGAGAGGACAGCGAGACGGCTCATCTCAAAAAGCAGATACAGGAGGCCGACCTTCCCGAGCATGTGCGGAAGGAAGTCGAGCGGGAGGTCGCGCGGCTAGCTAAAGTGCCTCCCTCCTCGGCCGACCATCAAGTGCTCAGGACCTATCTGGAGCTGGTACTGGAATTACCGTGGAAGAAAGCATCCGAGGATCACCTGGATTTGAGCCGGGTGCGCCAGGTGCTAGAAGAGGATCACTACGGCATTAAGGAAGTGAAGGAACGGATCGTCGAGCATCTGGCCGTGCTCAAGCTGAATCCTACAGCGAAGGCGCCCATTCTCTGCCTGGTCGGACCGCCGGGGGTGGGCAAGACAAGCTTGGGCCAATCGATTGCCCGGGCCATGGGACGGAGATTCGAGCGGTTTAGCCTGGGTGGCGTACATGACGAGGCGGAGTTGCGCGGCCATCGACGGACCTACGTCGGGGCCCTGCCAGGACGTATCATTCAGGCCATGCGTCGAGCCGGCGTCAACAACCCCGTTCTGATGCTGGACGAAGTCGATAAGATGGGCCGTGATTTTCGTGGCGATCCAGCGGCAGCGCTGTTGGAAATCCTGGATCCGGCGCAGAACCATACGTTCCGTGACCACTATCTCGATCTGCCGTTCAATCTCTCAACGGTGTTTTTCATTACCACGGCGAACACGCTGGACACGATCAGCCAGCCGTTGCTCGACCGGATGGAACTCATTCGCATTCAAGGGTACAGCGAGCGAGAAAAAGCCGAGATCGCCCGTCGCTACCTCTGGCCGCGGCGACTGAAAGAAGCGGGTCTCGAACCAAACCAGGTCCTCTTGCCGGAGAACATGCTGGACTTGATCATCAGCCGCTACACACGGGAAGCCGGGGTTCGGCAACTGGAACAGATGCTCGGGCGCCTCACCAGGAAAGTGGCACTGACCTTCGCAGAGTTACCCGAAGGACAAGATCGGTCGCCGGTCACGATCCGTCGCGACGTGCTCCCAGAGTGGCTGGGCTCCGAGCGGTTCATGCCGGAAGAGGCTCGCAAAGAATTGCCGGCGGGCGTGGCCACCGGTCTCGCCTGGACTCCGACCGGTGGCGATGTGCTCTATGTTGAAACGACGTTGCTTCCCGGCAGCCACGACCTGACGCTGACCGGCCAGCTGGGAGACGTGATGCAGGAGTCGGCCCGAGCAGCGCGCAGCTATCTCTGGTCTCATGCCGAGAGCATGGGTCTGGATATTTCTCGGTTCAAGCGCAACGGCCTCCACATTCATGTCCCGTCTGGGGCGATCCCCAAGGATGGGCCGTCCGCCGGCGTCACGATGGCCACGGCGCTGGCGTCTGCGTACGTCGGCAAGCCGGTGCGCAGCGACACGGCGATGACCGGGGAAATCAGCCTGAGCGGATTGGTCCTTCCGGTCGGCGGCATTAAAGAAAAGGTGCTGGCAGCCCACCGGGCGGGTATCAGACGGGTGATCTTACCGAAGACCAACGAAAAGGATCTGAAGGATGTACCACAGGAAGTGCGCGATGACCTGACGTTCATTCTGGTCGAGCGGATTGAAGAGGTGCTTCCCGCTGCCTTTAATCACCACAGCGCCGCTCATGGAGCCACATCGCCTGAGCACCCCTTGCCAGCCTCCGCGTAGCTTACAGGGACTCCGGATCAGACCTCTGGAGTCCTGTTTTTCCAACGAGGCTGCTGCCTTGCCCCGCAACCAATCGGTGTGTAAGGATGATGCTGCTTTCTTGACTCATGCTCGGGAAGTCCCGATCACAAAGGAGCATGCCCATGCCGCAGAAGATCGACATCGGCGCAATTGTCAAAGTCGTCAAGACAGATGAAGAGTGGAAAAAACTCTTGGCCCCGGAAGCCTATCGCGTCCTGCGGCATGAGGACACCGAGCGGCCGTTCGTGAATCCCATGCACGAGAATCATCAGCCCGGAATCTACCACTGTGCGGGCTGCGACCTGCCGCTTTTTTCCTCTGAACACAAATTTGATAGCGGAACCGGCTGGCCGAGCTTCTGGCAACCGATCGATCCCAAGGTGGTCGAGACCACTACGGACTTCAAACTGATTTTCCCACGGACCGAAGTCCACTGCGCCCGCTGCGATGGCCATCAAGGCCATGTCTTCAAAGATGGACCAAGGCCGACCGGCTTGCGATACTGCATCAACGGCGTGGCGCTGAAATTTGTCCCGGCCTAACGGGCGAGCAAATCCTTCTTCTACGGGCGTTCGTGCAAGGGATAAGCAAAACGGACAATTGAAATCCCCCTGGACTTCAAACGGTTGGTCAGGACTCATCGTCCCTCATTTATCGTGCGCGCAAGCCAACGCTCTAGTGTTCTTCGACGCCGAAATCTACTCTGCAGTTCCGATCAGAGTCCTCTGCTGGAGCGATGCCGGCTGAAAAAGGCCTCACCAGGATGGTCACGGCAGAATCGCGATAATTCTGACAGGCCCTCCTGTGCCTCCTTTGATCTTGATCGGCAACGACACAAGAATGGCGCCTTTGGGCGGGAGCTTGTCCAGATTTGCGATATTTTCCAGGCCATACACATCGGCACCGTTTGCGATTTGGTGAACAATAAAGTCTTGCGAGGGCCCGTAATCGACACTCGGCGTGTCGATACCGATCCCATCCACCTTCCGTTGCGTGACGAGAAAGTCCGCCGCCTCTTTCGAAAACCCTGGAAAATGCAACGTTGCGGGATCCGACGGGGTGTCGCTCCCCAGATAGCGATGCTTATCCGGCCAGCCTCGTCCCCACCCTGTGAGCATCAACACCGCCGCTCCATTTGGCACAGGCCCATAACGCGATTCCCAGGCTTCAATATCCTGGACCGTCAATCGATAGTCCCGATCCTGTTCAACCGCCGCCCGAACATCGATCACCACCGCCAGGGCGAACAACTTCTGAAGCGGAATTTCATCGACCGTCAGTCGCCCCTCGCCAAAATGGATTGGCGCATCGATATGCGTGCCCCCATGTTCCGACATGGAGAAGTCCCCCGAGGCATACCAGTAGCCGTTGGCCGTCTTCCCCCACACGGCCTTTTCCCACTTGAAGGGCTTGTTCGTGGGCCAGAAGACCGTCTGCTCGTCCAATGGGTAGGTCAAATCCAAGAGTTTACTTTCATCGAATTCCCCCAAGGCCGGCGCTGCCGCAAACAACATCGTCAGACTCATCACCCCCATCTTCAACGACATGTGTCCCTCCCTCGTCCTCGATTGCCCCAGCCCAGTCTGGCATTCGTTCTACACACTATGCTATCTGAGCCCATGGGTTTGCCCACGGTTCTACTGCTGATTCCCCCGCTGACGCAACTGAACACACCCTACCCCTCAACAGCCTATCTGACGGGCTTTCTTCGATCACGCGGAATTGCCTGTGAGCAGGCCGATCTGGGTATCGAAATGGTGCTGCGACTTTTCAACCGCGCAGGATTGACGCGCGTCTTCGACGCAGTACGCAACGGGAAAGATAAGCTGCCA
>DASQID010000229.1:0-2787 GCA_035631775.1 Acidobacteriota bacterium | reverse complement strand
CTCCCCCCTACCCTCATTTTTAGAAGAATATGATTCCAAAGGAGTTGTGAAATGGCATGCGGAAAGAGTGTGATTCTGCGGGGTTTGAAGCCCTTTGTTTTGATATTGATGCGTGATTTCTTGGAAGAATGTGATTCGAAGGAGTTTGCCGGAGCGGATTTTGGAAGTATGTGAATCCAAAGGGGTTCAGGGCGGAAAACGGGGGTCGAGCGGGAAGATACACTCAAGGGAATGAAGGCACACCACTCCCTCCGGGTCTTCTTGAAGTCACTTGACGGCACGTTTTTCTCTTTCGCTCTTCTCTGACTGCCCTGGCGTTCTCTCGGTCGACCTTACAGCGAGGCGCTCTCTAGCAGATCCTTGGCGACGCTACTAAAAACTGTATAACACAATTAATTAAGATTCTCAAGGGCTTGATTTGGGAGCTATCCTGGAAACAGCATGAGGAGGCGTCGGGTCTCCCCAACGCAGGAAGTTCCAAGCGGGTTGTCCTTCGTCGGGCCCGGGCCTATCGGCCCATAAGGACATGGGGTTGGATTCCAGATCGACTTTCCAGTCGGCTTCCGATGAGCCGGCGGTCGTGCAAAGCTCATTTGTTCCTAAGGGAGGCTACCGGAACTGCGTCGCCCCAATGGAGCATGTCCCAAACGGGCTGCTCGTCGTCAGGGACGGGTGAGTTGGTCCACAAACCAGGAGTCCGCCGATAACCCGCGGCGGTCAATGCGCGGGCACCGGAAAAAGTGACGATCCAGATTTTCCGAGCGGAGGCTAATGCCAATGCATCGAGAACGTCTTCCACTGTCGCGTCTTTTAATGTCACGCTGATCTTAGGGTCATCAATGTTCGCAAAGCCGCTCCCGGCGACACCACCCCGAAGTCCTTGCTGCGGTTGGGGGGGGACTATGGTTCGCCTGACGATCTCATGGAGTTGCCGGGAAGCCAGTTCTGCTGGCACATTATGCACCTCGAACTCCTTGATCCTCAGGTTCAGAGGATTCTCGTGATCCGGAACGAGGTCAGACGACGAGATGTGAACCACGCCGGTCCTAACAACTATTTTGTAGCCGGGCTGAGTTTTGACGATCGCTTCAAGGATTCCCCTGACAGTTGAATCTTTCCAGGAGAAAGTGAGCCTGGCCTTAGCAGCAGGCGCATTCACCCATTGGATTCCCATCGGAATCTGGAAGTCGCTGGCAACTCGCGCTAGCGCCTCGACGAAATTGTTGACTTCGAGTTGATAGCTATTAACCTTCATTTGAAGCTTGGCATCTAGGTTCTCGTTTTGCTGCGTGCCGGAAGCAGCAGGCGGCATCGGATGGGTTTGTAGGAGAAGCAAAAGCAAGCCTATTTTCGTGAGCATGAGTTCCTCATTGACCGTTTACGGTGATATGGTCGCAATAATAGGAAGGACTTTGGGTTATCGTCGACGGTCCGACATGCACTGTCTGATTTGCATTGGTGGGACCTCCTGTGGTGCAAGCGTTGTTCACGCGGCAGACTGTTGAACAAACTGAGAGTCCCGGAGTCTCTTCGAACTGGCCGAGCGAGTTCGTGGTTACGTTGCAGGGTCCGTTGTTGGTTCCGGCCGCTGTACCTGTGCATGTTGTGGCAACCCCGCTGATGCCAAGATTATTCGGCGAGGTGACACTGATTGCGTCCCAAACTTGAAGGCCAGCAGCTTCGATTGGCTGCGCTGGAGTGTCCTGGTCGTTCACCTGGTATGTGAAGGATCTGGTTACGCCGCAGCCGGTCGCGGGCTGTCCTGCTACTGTTGTTGTACAAGAGGCTTCCGGTGTTGTCGAGCTAGTTCCAGCGACAATTGAGAGGCTGGTTGGGATCTGCACGAAGAAGTTGATGCTGTCGCTGGTTTGGCCGGAGGCCGTGAGCGTAACGGGGCCATTTCCACCGGCTGCCGAGGCGGAGATCGCAAAGCTGGCTTGGATTTGGGTGTCGCTCGCCGAGTTGATAGTAACCGTGATTCCGGAGCCTGCGTTGACCGTTGGGCCGGTTCCGAAACCCGCGCCACTAATCGTCACAGCAGTTGTAGCGCCGATGGGACCTCTGGATGGTGAAATGCTGTCGATCCTCGGCACGAGGGAGAATCCAATGGTTCCGCTTTGTCCGCCATCATCCTGTACAGCCACGCCGTACGTTCCCAGCGTGGCGGAACTGGTGATGGCAAAGGTTGCAGTAATTGTCTGGGGATCTGGTGCCTGCAGATTCCCCACCGTGATGACCGATGTGGGCTGCCCTGAGCTGTCGCCGATTACTATGTGAGGATTGCTGCTGAAAGAGCCTTTCAATGTGACATTGAGGGAGGTTGTCCCGATGGCGACGTGATTTGGCGTAATACTGCTGAGGGTTGGGCTGGGATCCGGGGTGGGGCAGCAGGATGGGTCAGAGCACGACGGCTGGCAGGTGCTGTTACCGTAGCCGTCAACAACGCAATCCTCGCAAAAAGTGCAGATGCTGCAGTCTGGGAAGATGAATTCCCCATATCCTCCCTTTACCGGGTCGAATGTGGTGCTGCCCCCGAAGACGAGACCCCGGCTGGTCTTATTCACTACTTCGAGTGCCATCGTCCCGAAGGTCGTGCCGGGCGGAATCACGTTGCCATTTTCATCGGGAGTTCCGGAAAGGATGATCTGTTTCAGATTCAAGACGCGGCTTCCCCTGGCGGGCACATCAATCGGCGGCAATGTGTAGGTCCCTGCGCCTCGGGATGTCTCGTAAGACAACTTTGCCCTAGCTTGTACACTTACATCGGTCGTGTTTTGAGCAGTGACG
>DASQID010000228.1:0-3310 GCA_035631775.1 Acidobacteriota bacterium | reverse complement strand
TCAGGCTGCGGCCCGCAGGCCCGCTGGCTTTGTTGCTCGCTCCTCACATACCACCCCGGGTATAGCTCGTCGCTCGCGCCTCGCCAGCGGGCCTGGGGGCCAGCAGCAAAATGTGAAGTTATTCTTGCGCCAGCCCTAAGGGAACAGTGGATGGTGAGAACGGCGGTAGTCGTCCCCCGTCACAGATATCACCCTTACCGCCGACAACAACTTCATCAGGAGCGCAGGATCAAGCGCGGACAGGAAGAGTTGAGTGGGAGATGCATCGAGTGAAGTACGCCCCCTAAACAGGTCCCTGCACCTTACCGGCGCTCCGGTAAGAATCGTCAGACGCCGGCCGTGCAGCCGCGCCTCGAGTAATTGCTCCACGGAACGCAAGGTCTCCGCTGTCGGCGTTCCGATGCCGAAATTGTCGAGAACCAGCAGTGAAACCTGCTGCAGACGCGGGCAGTCGTGGAGCGGAGAGCCTCCCTGGCACGACTGGATAGATTCAAAATTAACGAACAGGAGGTCTTCAGGAACCCGGCCGGCCAGCTCGCGCAGCATCGCGGCTGCAAGGTGCGTTTTTCCAGTTCCGGTTTCTCCGGCAAATATTAATCCACGGGTGATGCAGGGATATCTCTCTACGAACTTCCTCGCCTCGCCAAGGGCCCGGACCTGCGACAGGTTGAGCGGCTCGAAATTGTCGAGTGTGCAGCGTTCATACCGCTGAGGGATGCCGACGGTTTCCTTCAACCTTACGAGCCTTGTGAGATCCCTGCACGAACAGCGACGCGCCCTCGAGGAACCAGAAAGGGAGACCATTTGCCAGCCGGTGCCCTGGCAACTCGCACAACCCGCCAAGGCAAACGGGGGGGTCGATGGCCGCCATGTAGTCCTCGTCTGAACGTACATCGCAACCCCTCTCCATCCGCTATCGCGACTCGCCCAGAACAAACGCCGGCAATCCGGAGCCCGCGCAGCCCCATCCGGAAAGGTGAATTGCATTCGCCGACAAGGCGGTGCGAAATCTTCGGTCCGCACTTCTCTTCTCCCGCACCGCGCGGGCCAGCAGTTCCCGCAAATTGCGGCTTTCCAACTTCCGCCCGTGGATCGTGACCTGATAGATATCTTCCATTAGTTGCTCTCCCTCACTTGTATCGGCGCATGACCCCGACTACCACGCCCTGGACTTTCACCCGCGACCCCTCGAGTTCAATGGGCGAAACCTCCCGATTCGCCGGCTGCAGCCGTATCCGCTCTCCTTCCCGATAGATCCTCTTCAATGTCACATTCTCCCCATCCACAAGAGCGACCACCATCTCGCCGTTCAGGGCATCTTCACGTGACTCGACGATCACATAATCTCCATCCTCAATGTGATCGTCTATCATAGATTCTCCCTGCACGCGCAGCACGTAGCAGCTGGCACGCCCAGGCAGAAAATCATCTGGTATCTGCAGGGTTTCAGGTGTAGACACAGCCTCGATTGGGCGGCCAGCGGCGATCAGACCGAGCAACGGCACGGCCTGGGCTCCTTCGCTCTTTCTCATGGAGAGTTCGATTGAGCGTGCCCGGTTTGGATCTCGCCTAAGATAACCCCTGCTCGAGAGCGACTGTAGGTGCTTAAAAACTGCATTGAGTGAGGCAAAGTGAAAATGCTCGGCTATCTCTTCCATGCTGGGGGAATAGCCTTCCCGGTTGATGAACTCCGCTATAAAATCGAGAATTTCCTTCTGACGCTTTGTGAGTTTCATGGCTTCACCCTTTTTACACTCTAAAATGTAGGTGATGAAAAGGTGAAAGTCAACAAAAAAGTTGGCAGAATGCAGTACGCAGCAGGCAGCATGCAGAGGGCAGCAATAGCAGAAGGCAGCCTGCGGTCAGCTCCTCAATGTACAGACCTTTGTCTGATTTCCACTGCCGGCTGCCATCTGCCCGCTGCATTTTCACAGGCGATAGCCGCGCTTCTCTTTTCCCTCGTCTCTCTTAGGCAGATCGACGCTGAGGGTGATCTCCTTCCTGTCACGAATGACTTTGAGTTCGACCAGTCCGCCCTCTTTGCCCCGCACGACTTGAGCAAGATCGTCAGGGGTATTCAGGCTCCGGTCGTCCGCCTTCAGAAGGACGTCGCCTGCTTTCAGCTTTGATTCTGCGGGAGAACCCTTCTCCACCGAGGTCACGAGCAAGCCGCTCTTTCCAGGGACCGCGAGGAATTCGGCCATTTGATCCGTGAGAGATTCCACCGTCACCCCCAAACGCGGTCTCTCCATGGAAAATGCTCTTCCTCCAGAGCCAGGCATCTGGAAGTCAAATCCTCTGCCTTCCGGAATGCGATATTGGAATGCGTGCCCATCCGGTCCGAAAAGCTCGAAGCCCCTTCCGTCGCCTCCCCAGGGTACGACGTTAAAGTGCCTGCTGAGGCTCTGCGACTCCTGCCGCCGACCTATTTCGGCCGTCAAGCTCGTTCTTTTCCCGTCACGACTGACGACGATTTCCACCTTTCGACCGGGGGGCGTTTCCTTGACCAAGCGGGACAGTTGTGTCGTAGAGATCACAGGCATACCGGCGAATTCGGTGATTACATCGTTTTCCTGCAGCTTGGCGCTCTCGGCCGGGCTTCCCGATTCCACGGATTTGACGATCACTCCGCGTTCCGCAGTCAGTTTATATTTCGCCATGTTGCTGGAGGACACGTCCTCCATCTGAATTCCGAGGTAGGACGACCCGTCGGTCTCAACACGAACAATCCTCTCCTGCGGGCTGGCTTGTGCGAGTGTCGCTCCCCCGGCGAGGAGGAGCGAGATCACGCTCGCCGCCCTGATTTTTGCCGCTGTTGCAAAGAACCTCATAGCTCCCTCCAAATCACTGCCCATCGAACCGGTTGTATTGCTCTGCCCTTTACACGGGGCGTCCCTGGCGCGCGTTCCAATATTTGAGGTTCATCGCGCCTTCCTTGGTGTCTTCGTGCGATAGCCGTGGTCAACTGGGGCGAAAGGAACGCTGAGGGTGCCTTGAAAACACTGCGAGTTGGGTCAAGAAGCCAACATCACCAGGCGGAAGTCTGATACACTGGCGCCCTTATTTCGTTCTCGAAACTGAATAATGTTGTGGCAGGTCAATTATAAAATATTGGCGCATGACGATGAACCTAACCGACGAGGGGTCCGTCATTGAACGCTGCAAGAAAGGGGACCGCGAGGCTTTTGCCTTCATCGTACAAAAATACATGAAGCCTGCCTATTACGTGGCGCTCGGATACGTCGGAAAGCCGGACGACGCCCTGGACCTTTCCCAGGACGCGTTCGTGAATGCGTTCCGGCACCTCAGG
>DASQID010000227.1:0-7962 GCA_035631775.1 Acidobacteriota bacterium | reverse complement strand
TCCCTCACAGAATGGAGTCGCTTGCCAGGAGCGGATCTAATCCCATCCTGGCGAGCGTCGTGCTGGAGAGGTTGCGATCCCAGCTTCGGTCGCTTCAAAGAGGGGAGTACGAACCGGAGCCTGAACTCGGCTAGGGATCTGTCGTTGTTCATTGACAGATCCTAAGATGCGGCGCAACACACCACACGCCGCGCCACGCTGACAAACCACGAAAGGTAAGGCGGTATGAGTACAGAGGTCAGCTCAGAGCATGAGTACATTGCGAAGGATTACAAGAGCGATCTGAAACCGATCTGGTGTCCCGGGTGCGGGGACTTCGGTGTGGTCAGCGCTGTCTACCGCGCGCTGGCAGCCATCGGCAGACCTCCGCACGAAATCTCCTTCATCTCGGGTATCGGCTGCTCCAGCCGGATTCCAGGTTACACCACCGCCTACGGCTTCAACAGCGTCCATGGACGGGCTCTGCCGATTGCCCAGGGTATAAAGCTGGCGAATCCGGGATTGCTGGTCCTGGTTGCCGGCGGTGACGGCGACGGCTTTTCCATCGGCGGCGGGCACGTAGCCCATGCGATCAGAAGAAACATCGACCTCACGTATATCGTGATGGACAACCAGATATACGGACTCACAAAGGGACAGCTGTCGCCCACCTCACCGCGGGGCCTGAAGACGGCGTCTTCTGCCTTCGGCAGTCTCGAGGATCCGGTGAATCCCCTGCTCTATGTGCTCGGCTACGGAGCGGGTTTCGTGGCACAGGGGACACCCGCCGACATGGACGGGCTGGCTACCATCATCGAGGAAGGAATCCGCTTTCCCGGATTTGCCTTTGTAAACGTCCAATCGCCCTGCGTAACTTACGGCCAGGCTGAGGCACAGATAAAGGCGCACAGAGAAACGATGCAGAGCCTCGAGAAACTGGGGCACGATCCCACCAACCGGCTGCGGGCCATGGATCTCGCTCAAGACTACGGTACCAAGCTCTATACGGGCATCCTCTACAAGACCCCCAATCCTTCACCCACCTACGAGGACGCCGTGAAAGAAAGGCACCATGCACTCTTGGGAAGCGGCCGCCCGAGACGGCAAATCCTGGAGATGTTCCAGCCGCACTGATCCTGAGAGTCAGTCGCTCGAACCAAAGTACACCGACCCGCGTGTCATGGACGCAGAGCCGACCGTGCAGTCGGGGGAAGGACTCACCATGATAAATACAAGCAGGTTGCTCATTGGGGGAGCGGCCCTGACCGTGATCGCGACCCTGGCCGCGTGCATCGGATACCAGAGTGGCAAGAACTGGCCGGAGCCGAAGGTCACGAGTCCGGGGGCAACTTGCGGGGCGCCGCCTTCCGATGCCGTTGTTCTCTTCGACGGAAGCGACCTGTCGAAATGGGATGGCGGCGGAAGCTGGATTGTCAAGAATGGAGTGGCAACCGTCAGCGGAGGCAGCATAACCACGATACAGTCCTTTGGCGATTGTCAATTGCACGTCGAATGGGCTGTGCCCGAGAAGGTGCAGGGATCGGGTCAAGAGCGGGGAAACAGCGGCATTTTCCTGCAGAACCGTTACGAAATCCAGGTGCTGGATTCCTACCAAAATCCCACTTATCCTGACGGTCAGGCAGGGGCTCTCTACAAACAGTACCCGCCGTTAGTCAACGCATGCCGCAAACCGGGAGAGTGGCAGTCTTATGACATCATTTTTGAGGCTCCCCGCTTCGACGCATCAGGAAGGATTCTAAAGCCAGGCTATCTAACGGTGTTGCAGAACGGCGTACTGATTCAAAATCACATCGAGATACTCGGGGATACCGCATGGCTCACTGCCCCGGGATACACCCCCCATCCATCGAGGCAGCCGCTCGGTCTTCAAGATCATGGGTGCCCGGTCCGATACCGAAACATCTGGATCCGGGAGCTCTCCTGAGAATAGGGGTCGGGGGCCGGGGATCAGGAGTCAGTAGGAATTCTGCCGTAAGGTCTCTATGACGCGCATGTAGGCAGCAAGTTTCATTTCGTCGGCCGGCTTGGCCCGCAGGTACGTCATCGCTGCTTCGAAATGGTCGATCGCGACCTCAGAGATCAAGGCTTGCTCCAAGTAGTCCGCTGTCGTGTTGGCTGCAGGATGCTTCTCAGCTTCCGGATGTTTCTCTGCATACTCCTGTCTCAACTGATCGGCTAGCACGAAACCATCCTTCAACATGTCCGCAGGCACCTCTCCTTCACAGTTTCTATAGGTGCCTATGAGATTCTGAAGCGTCGCCGCACGTCTCTCGAGCGGTTCCACCTGGGGAAGCAACGGGACGGCGCTCTCGAGCGCGAGTGAGCTGAGATCAGGATCGTCATTGCTGGCCTGCTGCGCCAGGTTGATCAGTACATCAATTCCATCGGGAGCCTTGGCCGCCTCTGATAACTTCCGTCGCACAAAGGAAGTATCCGTCGAGGCTTTTCCCTTCAGCTTGTCAAAAAGGCTAGTCTGGCTGTCCGGCGAATAGTATCCAGGCCCGAAATACATGACCGTGTTCATGCCGCCGGCTGTGTTGAATGAGATGTTACCCATCGGGCTTAGAAAATTGTCTATACCGCCGATCTGGTCAACTTTGTCCCTAAGCGCCGGCACGGCGTCAAGGGCTTTGAGCAGGAGTTCCGGACGGCCCGTGATTCCACGCAGCATGTTCAACATATTGAATTCGGACTGGCTGAGTGACAAGGACTGGCCACCCACCGTGAGCATTCCACTATCGAGGGATCCCGGAACAGGGCTGCTTGAAGGGTCGCTCAGCAAATTCAGGCCCGTCATGAACCGGTCGGGGTCCAGGCTCGCCACCTGCTGGAGAAAACTGGTGAATTGCTGGAAGCTGTTCAGATCCGGATTCGAAGATTTATAGTCCGACATAACACCATCGACCAGGCTTAGGGCCCTGTTCTTCTCTCCTGACCGAGCGAGCTGAAGCGCCAACTGTGCAGTCACATTGTAGTTCGACGGTGACGGAGGGCCCAGGTCGGCGTACATGCCCGCAGCTTTCTGAGGGTCCTGATAAATCAGTTGCTGTATGACGGATTGCTGATACTGCTCCTTCAGTTGATTTCGCAGCACCGACGCGTCGTTTCCGAGGTCTTGGGGTGGATCAGGCCACTGGCGGGCCTGCTGAGCTGCCTTCGCAGGGTCTAATTGTGCAAGCGGTTGAAGCAGGCTTTGAAAGGCCGAACCGGCCTGCTGATAGTCTGCGATGCTCGTGGCATTCTGCGCAGCCTGCCTTACACTCTCGATAAGCGATTCCAGGGTGGATGCCGCTTTGGATCTGTTGAACTGAACCCAATAGTAGCCGAGCGTTCCCATCTGTCCGGTGGGCATGGGTTTCAGGCTGAGTGAAAGGTCGGTGGCCTCCTGGAGGAGGTTTCGGATCTTCCGCAGGTGATCCGAGGGTATTCGAAGTTGGTGCGCGGCTCGTTTGAGCTCCTTTGATGACGCCTTCGCGATAACTACGTGTCCCTCCTGAGCCAGGGTGGCTGTAACGGCAGATGTCCAAAAAATGCAGACCGCGAGTATGCGGCGATAGAGCATGGTGGACCTCCAAGCAGGGCTGGTCTGACTATATGGACGCCGTTGCGTCTCAAAAGTTCATTTTCATTTGAGTGCTGAGCGGGTTAATGCTCGCGCGCCGCCTTTAGGACGCTGTGCTATCGGCGCTAGCGGCGTGCAAACGCGCGCTGGACATCGCCGGCTTCTGCGTTCAGAAAATACGTCAGCGTGTTTATGAAAGAGCTCACTAAGTCGATGGGCTGAGGCACTCGAGCGCCTCGAGAAGGAGTGTGCGTGCTTCCGGTTCGGTCGGAGCTTCCGCGATGATTCGGATGATGAGCTCGGTGTTGGAGGGGCGCGCATGCAGCCAGCGGTCCGGCCACAGCACTTTCACCCCGTCGGTAAAATCCAGCTTCTGATTCCGGTAAAGATTTTGCAGGAGACGGAGCAGTGGAGCGATATCCCGCGCCGGGCAGAGGAGTGTGTCTCTGACCATGGCATACTTGGGGATCCGTGCCCGGAGCTCGCTCACACTCACACCCTCTTCGGCGAGGGCTTCGAGGAGCAGAGCCATGCCGATGAAACTGTCGCGGCATGGATTGACTTCGCGCAGGATCACGCCGCCGTTGCCTTCGCCGCCGATTTCCGCGCCGCACTCCAGCATACGCTCTACGACATGAATCTCGCCCACGCGAGTGCGGAATACCGGCACGCCATGACGCGCCGCTATGTCGTCCACCATGCGGCTGGTCGATGCGCTCACGACTATCGGACCCTTCCTGCGGGACAGCCAGTGGTCCACCGCTAGTGCAACAGTGCAATCTTCGCCCAGCGGCTCCCCGCACTCGTTTACGACGGCGAGGCGATCGGCATCCGCGTCCTGGGCGAAGCCGACGTGCGCCCCTGTCTGCTTCACCAGCTCGCAGAGCTGCACGATGTTTTCGGGCAGCGGCTCAGGGTTGTGGGGAAAGGACCGATCCAATCGTGTGTTCAGTTCGATGACTTCGCATCCCAGGGCGCGCAGAAATGCCGGGCTTGCCAGGGAAGCGGCTCCGTTGCAGCAATCCACCGCGACCTTGAATTTGCGGGAGCGGATTGCGTCTGCATTGATGACGCGCAGGACGGCATCGCGGTGACGGGCCACCGTGGAGTCCTCGACCCGTCCATCGGCAATGTCCTGCGCGCCGACGCGCGAATAGACCCCCTGATGGTACAGGTCGGCCAATTCAGCCGACTGGTTCGGGCGAAGGACGATGCCGTCGGAGCCTATGAACTTGAGTGCATTCCACTCGATGGGATTGTGGCTTGCGCTGACGAAGATGGCGCCGAATGCGCCCGCCTGCCGGACGTGAAGCATGAGCGCCGGAAGTGGAACGATCCCTGCGTCCACGGGCGTGCAGCCCACGCTGAGAAGGCCCGCGATCGCGGCCTGCTTCACCATTTCCCGAGAAGGTCGGCTATCGGTTCCGATCAGGATAGGTCCGGCACCGCAATAATTGCCGAAGGCGGCGGCAAAGGAGGTCACCAGCTGAGGGGTCAGAGATTCCCCCACAATCCCGCGGACGCCGGAGACACCTATCTTGGGCGGCATAGGCCGTGGCATTTCATCCTCCATGTCCATAGGTGATGCGGTGCGCAAAGGTCATGGCATCATCTAGAATCGAATCCGCGCGCTCCGCGGCGTCTGCCTCGACTATGATTCTCAGGAGCGGCTCAGTGTTCGAAGCCCGCACATGCAGCCAAGCGTCTGACCATGCGACGCGAACTCCGTCCGTGCAGTTGGGCGATTGATCGGCGTATCGAACCCGAAACCGGTCCAGTACCTTGTAAATAAGATTCGGCTGGCAGCCCATCTGGCGTTTGCGCATCACATACCGGGGCAGTCGATCGACCAGTGACGCAAGGCTCTCACCACAGAGGGCCATCTGCTCCAGGATGAAACCGAGCGTCAGCAGAGCGTCAAATGTCATCGTCGAGGGGAGCGCAGCCACTCCGCCCGATCCTTCGCCTGCCAGGACGGCGCCTTCTGCCAAACCCTCGTCGATCACATGGCTTTCACCAACGGACGTTCGGATTACTTTCTGACCCAACTCTCTTGCCACGACCTCGATCATGCTCGAGGTGGACAGGTTGGTCGCCACCGGACCCGGACGGCGCTTCAGGCGAATGCCGGCAGCCAGCGGCAAAGTATATTCCTCAGAAAGGGCGACTCCTCCGCTCGTAACCAAGCCGATGCGGTCCCCGTCGACGTTGATCGCCGCCCCGATGTCGGCCGGCAGCCAGCGAAGGATGGAGGCAAGCTGGCGCATGTTGGCAACGCTGGGAGCCGGGGGATGCGGGAACTCCCCGGTCAGCTCTTCATTAACCGGCAACAAAGTGCATCCAAGCCGTTCCAGGAAGCGGGCCGCAATCGGGGCACAGGCGCCGTTGCAGAAATCGACGGCAACACGGAAATGGCGTGCCCTGATCAATTCGACGTCCAGAGCAACCAGCAGGTGCTCGAGATAGCGCTCGAGAACGCGGTTATCCGCAGCCACCGGCTTGATTTTGTCCCAGGGAGCGAGCAGAAAGGAGGACCCATGGTAAAGGTCAATGACCTCCTCGCTTTTGACTGCGTTGAGCAGCGCCCCATCGGGCCCTATGAATTTCAGGGCATTCCACCTGGCATCATTGTGAGAGCCGGTAATGGATATGCCTCCGTCCGCACCGAGTTCACGCACCGCAAATGACAGGACTGGACTCGGACAGACTCCCATGTCGATGACTTCGCAGCCGGTGGAGAGAAGGCCCGCAATCGTCGCAGCGCGGAGGGTGGCCGAGGAACGGCGCGTATCCCGGCCGATCACAACGGCGCCGCCATCGCACCATGTGCCGAAAGCGCAGGCGAAGTTAACGATCAGCTCGGGCGTGAGCGCGTCCCCGACAACGCCACGTACCCAGGAAGTTCCAATTTTCAGTTCCTTCACGCGTCCCTCCTGGCTGATGGAGGCGACTATGAATTGACGATCTTAGGTTGACGACCGACGATTGAAAACCCTGCCGTTTTCAATGGTAGATCGTGATTACTTGCCGAATTCATGCCTAAGCGAATCAATGCAACTCGTAGCCTCCCGGGCATTCTTGCGCAGCTGTTCGAACAGAGTGAGCTGCACCATCGCCCGAGTTCGGTTGAGATCGGGAGGATCCGCGGGACCCAGTTTGAAGTAGCTGTCTCCGCGCAAATAATCCGCAAGAAATCGGATACCGAGTTCGAGCGCGATAATCTGAACTGCGTCTACCATCAGCTCAATTTCTCTGGAAAGGAGTCCACGAGCGGAACGCAAGAAGCCGCGCGCCACAGCACGAAATATGTCCATGTCGACGCGAACCTTGTCCAGATCCTGCTCCTTTTCGCCCGCCACGTTCACAAGCGAACGCACCATGTCTCCCCAGTCCACAAGCCAGGTATGGGGCATGATGGTGTCTAGATCCACGAGCGCCTTCACGCGTCCCGTGCGGGTGCTGAAAAGGAAGTTGTCGAGCTTGGTGTCTCCGTGGATCGCGACCCTGCGAATGCCGCCCTTCTTCATTTCCTCCAGCAAGGTCATGGCGAATGGTTCCTGTTCGCGAGCCAGAGTGATGAAGGGCTTCAGTCCTGGGTCCCCGGTGCGCCGGCCATACTCTTCGTGCGGAATGTGAATCAGAAAGTGAAGCTCGGTGCTCTGCCTGACATCGGGATCGGAAGGCAGGTACTTTTCAGCCTGCTCAAGTGTTCGGCAGCCGGCCAGAACAGAGAGTAGCTGGTTGTAATAAAGACGAGTGTCGCGATAACCGGGAAGAGGGCTGGCCAGGTGCGAGGTGTCCATGCCCGAGGTAAAGCTGCCGTACAGTGCCAGGCCGCTTGCTGCCTCCTCGGCAATCCGGAGTCGTTCTTGCACATCACCTATTTCGCTCAGGCTCTTGAATGTACGCGATTCCGGTATCTTTATCATCAATCGCCAGCAACTGTATCCTCGCCGGTCTGTCACTTCCAGAAATGGAGTCCCTTCGCGGGTTGGAATGAGAGTGATGGTCTCCCACTCTTCGCCTTCTCTCAGTCCTCCCTTTGCCACCGAATCTCTCTGAGCCTCGATGCACGCTATCATCGCACTCATGACCGACCGGGGTCTGGTAAATACCTGTTGATTTATGCGCTGCAGCAGATACTCCACGGGAACAGAGCTCCCTGCAAAAACAAGGTAGGTGTGCTGGTTGATGTTCCCCTTGTCCGGGAAATCGTAGGCCTCCAAGGGCGCGGGCAAACTGAAGCGTGAGGCCAGGCGGTCTGCCTGGGCTAAGGGATATTCCTCTGTGATGCTGAGCGAGCGAGCAACCCTGGGCATGATTAGGACCCTTACGATCGTCGGAGATCATAACACAGCAGTTCGCGGTTCGCAGTTCGCGGTTCGCAGTTCGCGGTTCGC
>DASQID010000226.1:0-4672 GCA_035631775.1 Acidobacteriota bacterium | reverse complement strand
GCCCCAGCCCTTAGCGGTGGCTTTTTAAAAAGCCACCGCTAAGGCGCGAAGACGCGAAGGAACACCAAACTTCTTGGTTGCGGTCTATGCTGCCCCGTGTTGCACCCGTCATTTTGCCCCAGAGGTTTGTAACTCTCGGTCGTTACCTTCGAGACGGGCGAAGGAAATTTGTCTCATCACGAAATATTCCGTACTGTCACGAAACATTATGAGTGACGGCATCGAATATGATGGTTAATGCACCAACTGCCTGTAATGGGGCTCAGACAAGAATAACTTCACATTCGCCTGACGGCACCCAGGCTGAAAGGGCGCGGCGGGCAGACATCTGCTTCGCTGACGCTCCCCGACGATGCACCTCGGCAACGCCTCCGGCGCGCCCTCTCGCATCTGCCTGCCCACCGCTCGCGCCAAAGTCTGAACTTACTCTCGCCCGAAACTTGAGGCACCCGCCTGGCGAAGACGGCATTGCGTTACTTCTGGTTCTCCTGGCCGTGTCGATTCTCTCGCTGCTGGGCCTGTATGTGGCGCTGAACGCTACTGCGGATGCGCGCATCAGCGACAACTTCGAGAGTCATATTCAGGCGAAGTACGCTGCCCAGGCGGGACTGAATCACGCGCGGGCGTTGTTGCGTGGGTTGGATTTTGACGGTCTCTTGAGAGGACCGGATGGGGTGTACGATGGCAGCGCGCTGGCGCAGGCGCGCTCCTTCGGGTTTCGCAATCCCGTTTCATGGTCGATGGCGCGCTCTCTCAATATCCTAAATCCAGCCGCAGACCTCGCCGGTTCCGCCGACGATGGTGTGATCGGGGCCTCCGTCGTGCTCATTCCAAAGGAGGGGATCGCACTGACTGCCCCGAATCCTCAAGGTCCGGGCACTTTGACAACCGGACGATATTTCGTGAAGGTATCCGATAACAACGGCGAGGCCTCTGAGCTTGCGGGAGATCCTGCTGACAATCCGTTCGTCGACGGGGACGGGACAGTCATCGTGAGATCCATGGGAATAGGGCAAACCATTCACGAGGCGGCAGGCGTCGCCGTCCGGCGAAACTCTGTTGTCGTGTTCGAAGCGCGCTTCAGGCACCGATCGACGTTTAACCTTATATCCCCGCTCACAGTTGCCGGCAACAACGTGAATGCAACCTTCGACGAGAGTACTTTCAGGATTTCCGGGGGAGCCGGTCCCGGAATAGGCACGGTGGACACGACTATCGGCGACAATATTCACCCGGACCAGATCATCCTTCAAGCTGCCGAAAGGAAAGGCAGCATCACCGGTGGGGGATTACCCAGTCCTTCGATCAGAGATCTTACGGACAGTGTCTTGGGAGATCCGGAAAAGGCCCTTCTTCTGGACCCGGAGTTCCTGTGGAATTTTGTGACCATGACGGTCGCGCGAATTGCTGACAATGTGTTCGACGGGGACCAGACCTGGGATGGCGGAGCGCCCTCTAATCTCGGGACATTCGATGTGACTAAGCGTATCAACGATCCAGCTCAGGACCCCAGAGTCACCCTCGTCAATGGCGGGCTCACGGTGAGTGGGAATGTAACCGGCGGCGGGCTCCTGGTGATACGGGGAGACTTCCGCTGCAATCCCGGCTTCAGCTTCAAGGGGCTGATCCTGGTAATAGGCACCGGAAAGTTGGAGGCGATCAGCCTTGATCCCGGAGTCGTTGGGGGCGTGTTCTTGGCCAGCGTCAACAATAGCGGTGGGGTTCCAGCATTCGGAACACCCGACCTGCTGCTCGGTGGGAATAGCACCATCACAGCCGATGCCAGCGCCGTCAAGATGGCGATCGGTCTGCTGCCGCCCTCACAGATCAGCTATCGCGAGGTCACCAGCGTGCTGGATCCCCCCTAGACAACAGCAGGCAGCAGGCAGATGGCAGCAGGCAGGGGTCCCAAAACGGTGCCGAGTTTCGGACGTACCCGTATCACAAAGGCTAAAAGCATTCAGTCTGAATCGGAGGGGTGGGGACACACAACTTACGAAAATCCCTCATAGGAACCGTCGGCCTACAGCGACAAGCTGATTTGATCGATCTGCCATCTGCCTTCTGCCGTCTGCCCGCTGCCTGCTTTTTGCCTTCAGGGAGCCTCGGGATCAAGACGGCGGTCAATCACCTGATCGGAAAGCTCGTTTGTGTCATCAGCGCGGTGCGGGAAGTGCTTTGAAAGTGCACTGCCACATGTCTCGATCGCCGCAGCGATGCCTTCGCCGGCTTTTCCTTGCTTGATTCCCCGGATGATCGTGTCGCGTACCTCATCCCAGTGTGGGTTTCCCATCTTCTCGTGGATTCCCATGTCGCCGATCACCACCACGCGACGTTCGAAGATGGAGAGGTAGATTTCAACGCCGTTGGACTCGCGGGTGTGATAGAGTCCGCTCGAATAGAACTGCATGAATGCGGCCTCGTGGACGCGCGCGTCCAATTCACGGCGCGGTATGAGGTATCTGCGCCACGGAAGGTGAGGCAACAAGGCCTGCAACGAGGCGAAGGAAATAAGCTCAATCCAGAGCAGTGCTGTGATCGAGTGGGTGGCGGTCAGAGCGAGATAAGCTGCCGCTGCTGCCGCCATTCCGATAACCGCTCCCTGAATTGTTGCATGCTGATAGTGAGCCGACGCGTCGGCCACGGCAAACACAATCTCCCCGGAGGTCTTCGCTTCGGCTTTGCGAATGGCCTCTTCTATCACGCGCCGGTCTCCTTCGGTCAGCAACTTACCACCCATTTCCGGGTCTCCCGTACTGCTCCAATGCTCTTCGCAGCAGTTGCTACCAACTGCCTGAGGAACCTCCACCACCGAAACTCCCACCGCCTCCCGAAAAGCCTCCGCCGAAGCCCCCGCCGCCGGAGGAACCGCCTCCAAAGAATCCGCCGCCGCTTCCCCAAAAGGTCGGACCTGCAAAACCACCCCAGCCTGTGCCCGTATTGGAGCCCCTCCGGATCAGGCTTCCCAGGACAAGGCCGATGACACTGCCGGTCGCCCCACCAATCAGCATCAGCACGAGACTCGGACCGAAGAAAGAATAAGGCAAGAGTGCGCCGGCGCCCGCGCCCAGAATTCCCCCTCCCCACTTGCCGGTGTGGCTGAGAACCCAAACCAACGGGAAGAACAGCACAATGATCCAGTTTATTATGCTGCCTCCGGGGCGGCGCGCATTCGCCCTCGAATGCACATTTGTGGGCTGGTAGACGCCGCGGACGACCTGGATAACGGCGCTGACCCCGGAATCGATGCCCTCGTAGAATTGCCCCTGCCGGAAATGAGGAAGTATTTCATTCTGAATGATCTGGGAACACTTTGCGTCGGTCAGGGTCGGCTCGAGGCCATACCCGACCTCGATGCGCACCTTGCGCTCCTTCATGACCACCAGAAGCAGTGCCCCGTTGTCGCGGCCCTTTTGCCCGAGTTTCCACGCGGTGGCCACACGCATCGAATAATCCTCGAGCGCTTCCCCTTCCAAGCTTGGGAGTATAAGCACGGCCACTTGTGTGGAGTCTGACTGCTCGAAGGACTTCAGCCTGGCTTCCAGATCAGAAATCTGATCTGCGGTCAGAACTCCCGCGAGGTCGGTAACCCGATCCTTGAGGTTGGGCACGTCAAGGGCAAAGGCACCGGCTGTCTGCGCCAGGAGCAGCGCGCCGAGCAGAATTCTTGACAGAATCTTTCTCATTTACTTGCCGAAGTCCACCACTGGGGCCTTCTCGCTGCCCGGGGTGCTCTCAAAGTACGCCTTTTTCTGAAATCCGAAAAGGCTCGCCACGATTCTTGCGGGGAATTGCATTATCCTCGTGTTATATGCCTGGGCAGCTTCGTTAAACCTTCTTCGCTCCACGGCAATGCGATTCTCGGTTCCTTCCAGCTGGCTTTGCAGTTGCAGGAAATTCTGGTTTGCCTTCAGATAAGGATAGCGCTCTGCAACCACCAGGAGACGGGAAAGAGCACTGGTCAGGCCGGTCTGCGCCTGCTGAAACTTCTGAAGCTCCGCGGGATTGTTAAGCGTGTCAGGCCGAACTTGAATTGACCCCACCTGCGCGCGTGAAGCCGTCACGGCCTCCAACACTTGGCTCTCGTGAGCCGCATACCCCTTCACCGTCGCAACCAGGTTCGGGACGAGATCTGCACGGCGCTGATAGACGTTTTGTACTTGAGCCCAGGAGGACTCCACATTCTGTTCACTGGCAACAATGTTGTTGTACGAGCCCCAAACTCCAACAGCAACGATGAGTGCTCCAAGGATCAGCACTCCGAGGCAGCCGAGAGTCGCAAGCAGGCCTTTACTCATTGTCTCCTCCTTTGGGGTCTGTCAATGAATAACGTTTCCACTTTGCTGCAGGCCTGCGGGCCGCAGCCCGAAGGGGCGCGGCGGCGGGCAGGCATCAGCTTCGTTGCCTCTCCTCGACGATATACGCCGATATCGCCTGCGTCGCGGCGCCTCGCATCTGCCCGCCCGGCGCTCGCGCCAAAGTGCAAACGTTATTCATTGACAGATCCTTGAATGCAGCGACGGAGACTATAGTATCCTAACCGTCCACTTATTCGCTATTTTTTGGCACTCTTGGCGCCGCTCTCAAAGCCCCGCTTTGCTGGGCAGCCCTTTGCTACGCCCTTTAATCGTGTTCGACTGTTCCGGCTAGATTCGCAGATCCCTACCCTGGA
>DASQID010000225.1:0-7436 GCA_035631775.1 Acidobacteriota bacterium | reverse complement strand
CAGGGCGCGCGCGACCTGCCAACCGCCCAGGTTGCCGCTCGCTGCGCTGCGCCACACGTGCGATGCAAAAGCGGATCCTGCGCGGGCGATCTCCCTGGCCACGTCAATGATCTGGTTCGCGGGAATGCCACTCTCCTGCGCCGCGAACTGCGGCGTGAAGCCTGCGTACTTCTCTTTGAGACAGGCAAGAAAGGCGTCGAAACCTGCTTCAGGTTTGCCGATTTCCTCCGCCATAAACTGTTTCCAGTTTGTCCAACGGCGCACAAACTCCCGATCAATCAAGTCCTCCTCCAGCAAGACTCTTGCCATGGCGAGAAGTACGGCGGCTTCCGTACCTGGGTAGGTGGGAAGCCAGTAGTCCGCCATGCTCGCAGTGTTCGAAAGCCGGGAATCAATCACGGCGATTTTTGCACCGTTGAGTCTTGCCTCGATAATCCTCTGAGCGTGGGGATTGAAATAGTGTCCGGCCTCCAGATGCGAACTGATCATGAGGATAAAGCGGGCATTGGCGTGATCGGGCGATGGCCTGTCCAGTCCGTGCCACAGGCCGTAACCGAGGCGCGCGGATGAAGAGCATATGTTGGTGTGGCTGTTGTGGCCGTCGATGCCCCAGGACTGAAGGACGCGTTCCATATACCCGTCGCTTCCCGGGCGCCCGACGTGATATACGATCTCATTGCGCCGGCCCTCCAAAAGGAGCCCACGTACCCGGCTCGAGATCTCCTCCAGCACCTGTTCCCACGTGATCCTTCTCCATTTGCCCTCACCCCTGCGGCCCTCACGCTTGAGCGGATATAGAATGCGTTCCGGATCCTGGATCTGGTTGACGGTAGCGGGCCCCTTTGCGCAGTTGCGTCCGCGGCTTGCGGGATGATAGGGATTCCCCTCCATCCTGCGTACGGTCCAGTTTTCCTTGTCGACAAATGCAAGCAGTCCGCACGCCGCCTCGCAGTTGAAGCATGTGGTCGGGACTACGGCGTAGTGCCTCTCCACCTTACGGGGCCAGGATTTGGCATCAAACTCTACCCAGTCATCCCAACGGTCCGGAGGAGGAGCTTTTTCAAGCGGCACGGTCGTCATCCCTTCCGGAGGAGAAGCCTGTGCGCTTTCCAGATTGTCCATAGCGAGATTACCCTGACTTCGCACCCTCGCAGTCGCTCTCCCAAGAACCACGGCGAAGGCACAATGTGGCCGGATCAGACCGAGGCACCATCAGCTCAGAGGCAATGCCTGTCCGGCAATCACGTAACAATCCTCATATACCAGAAGCCCCAGAAGTGTCCCGGCACAAACCGCGGCAGGAAGCAGGGATCCGGGACCCGGATGCGAAAAATAAAATGCCAGCAGATAAATCGGAAGAGCCACGCCGCAAAAGACCGCCCCAAACCAGAAGCGGACTGCCAGGGGGCCCTGAATCATATAACGCACGGCATCGGAGGCATCTTTATTGCCGGCAGGCAAGGCCACCTCACTCAGTATCAGGATGCCGTGTACAACCAGGCCGCCGAGGACGCTCCGCAACAGCAGGTCCACGAGAGCCCTCCCTGAGATTGCATAGACGGCTCCGATGGAAAGCACCGCGGAACCGGCCAGGAACGCCTGTACAACAAGGTGGGGAAACAGCAATCTGGACTGCCAGAGGTCGCGCGCTCGAGCCTGCGCCAGCAGGAAAGCCGAGTAGCCGGCCGCAAGCGTCGATAAGATGAGCCCGGGCCACTGAACCATGGCAAACAGCGGTTCGGAAAGCAGCAGGCCGGCGGCAAGCCAGAGCAACGCAACGGTTGAGTAGGCAGTTAGAATTTGGGCCCCCCAAACCAGCCAGGATCTCGGATTCGGGTGCAGCAGAATTTTCAGGAAGCGCGCCGGTCGTCCGAGATCGGAAATCAACAGGATAACCGTCAGGAATGTAAAGACCAGCGCTGCCATCGGAGCGAGCCTGCCGAAAAGTACCGGGGCCCGCGCATAGCCCGAAAGCGTCAGGAGCGCGGCGGCAAGGATGGGTCCTGCGGCCATCGACTTCGTCCACAAATAGAACGACACCATGAAGCCCCATGGTTTCGCGTGGGACACATCGTAACTCGTGTAGGCAACGCCGGAATCACCAGCGCGGTGGTAATCGGCATCGATTTCGGACTGAGGCCTCTGCGCCCAGATATAGCCGACAGGTCTTGGGGCAGCCCCCGGGGTGAGAGAGGTGCTGTCTCCCGCAATATAGAAAACCTTGGGCATGGTTCCCTTCTCAGGCTTGCGTACCATGACCTGCTCGAGTGCAACCAGCCGCGAGATAGGGCTCTGAGGATTCCCGAAGTCGCCGGCGATGATGGCCTGCTCCGGGCAGACGGTTACACAGGCAGGTTCCAGGCCCAGCTCAACCTTGTGGGCACAATAATTGCACTTAGCCGCGGTTTCCGTACTTGGGTCAATGTAGATGGCGTCATAGGGACAGGCAGCCATGCAGGCCTTGCACGCAACGCATTGTTCTTTGTCAAAGTCGACGATTCCATCATGGCGGTGGAAGAGTGCACGCGTCGGGCAGATGTTCACGCAGGGTGCATCCTGGCAGTGGTTGCAGCGGAGGACGGTGAAGTAGCGCCGCACATCCGGAAAGGTTCCCTTTTCCACATATTTGACCCAGGTGCGAAAATTCCCCAGGGGCACTTCGTGCTCCGCCTTGCAGGCGACCGTGCAGGCGTGGCAGCCGATGCAGCGCCGATTGTCGATGACAAAGCCATATTCCATGAGTTGAACTCGAAGAGACAGAGCAAGACCAATCAAATACTGCCACGAATTACCCGAATTTCGCGAAATAATCTGTGACTTCGATCGTTCGCACTACATACGTTCAAATCCTTGCCATTTCGACATGGATACAACACCTGTCTTGGCGCCTTTGCGTCTTCGCGGTGGCATCTTAAAAAAGCCACCGCCAAGGAGCGAAGACGCGAAGGAACGCCAAATTCCTTTAGTTGCGGCTTAGCTGCACCGGGTAATTCGGGAAATTCGTGGCAGATTGGGCTTATGCTCGCGAGGTGGCGTCGCCGCGAAGGCTCTTCCATTCTTCCAGCGGCAGGCTGAGGAATGCTTCCACTATCTTTGGATCGAATTGGGTGCCGGAGAACCGCACAATCTCGTCTCGCGCCGTCTCGAATGAGGTGGCCAGGCGGAAGGGCCGGTTGGAGGTCATGCAATCCAAGGTGTCCGCAACGGAGAAAACCCGGGCACCGAGCGAGATTCCGTCTCCGCTCAGACCGGCAGGATAGCCGGTGCCGTCATATCTTTCATGATGATGCAGAACCAGCTGTGCCGCACCCTGAAGAAACTTGCTTCCGGAAAGAATGCGATATCCTATCAATGGATGCTTGCGCATGAGAACCCATTCGTCCTCGCTCAGCTTGCCCGGTTTGCGCAAGAGGTCATCCGGCACCCCGATTTTCCCGATGTCATGCAGCGCGGCGCCTTGTTGGATCGGTCGCAGGTCATGTTCCCTCAGACCGAGACAACGCACGAGACGAGTCGTGTACAGGGTGACGCGGAGGGAGTGACCCGCGGTATCGGCATCGCGGCTGTCCAAAGCGGTGCCCAACGCCATCAGAGTGGAGTGGTAAGTGTTCTGGAGGATGTCCAATGCCTCCTTGAGCTGCTGCGTGCGGTATGCCACCTGCTCTTCGAGAGTGCGCTGATAAATCCTGTTTTCGATCACAAGACGGCGCTTTTCCAGCGCCCTCGAGACACTGATGGACACGTCCTCGAGGCTGAAGGGCTTGGTTATGTAATCGTAGGCACCATGCTTGAGAGAATCAACCACCAGCTCGAGGTCGACAACCGAGGTGACCAGAATGACCGCAATGTCGGATCTGATGCGGAGTGCTTCCTTCAGGAGTGCGACGCCACCTATGCCGGGCATCATCACATCGGCAAGAAGGAGGTCATACTCATTGGCAGTCAGCCGGTCAATCGCCTCGCAGCCGTTTTCGCAGCATTCGCAGACATATCCGAGGCTGGAAAGCTTGCGCGCCAAAATTTCGCGAATGATCACCTCGTCGTCCACGATGAGTATTTTGGCCGGCAGGGCGGGCACTCCGTTGGAGACGTGGCGGGCATCGAGCATACTGGTGGCAGTGGACATACAGAACTGTTCAGGCTTGCAAGACTCAAACCCTTATCTCTAACAAATCTCACGCGATAGGTGTTTCCTCCAGCTACTTATCGACTGGATCCATAAAATCATGCTAACGAATTCGTGAAAGCAGCAAATTGTGTGACGCACGGCACAAATCCGGAGGTGCAGGGCGGTAGACTCTCCTATCCTGGAGTTCTTTGCCTTCCCTCGCGGCCTTCGCGTTTTGGCGTAAAGAGCGCTGAGAGGTTCAAAGAAAACGGCGGCCTGTCTACACAAAACATGTACAATCTGGCGGGCAGTTGCAGTTTCCATTGTCAAATGTCGCTGTATTTGCTGGGTCGTACGTTTGAACCCGGAGGATGCCATGGTGGGGTATCCGAAGCCCTTGTGCAGGATTTCATGGCTGTACCGTCTGATCAAACTGCTTATTGCGACTCTCTTGCTCACGGGCCTTACGGCCGCCTGCTCCATCAAGAAAATTGCCGTAGGAAAGCTGGGAGATGCGCTGGCGCAAGGAGGCACGACCTTCGCATCTGATGATGATCCTGAGCTCGTGAAGGCGGCTCTGCCATTTAGCCTGAAGCTGATGGAGAGCCTCCTCGCCGAAGCCCCGGCTCACAAAGGTCTGCTTTTTGCAGCGTCCAGCGGTTTCACTCAGTACACCTACGCCTTCGTCCAACAGGACGCCGACGAGGTGGAGACGCGCGACCTTGCGGCCGCGACGGAAATGCGAACGCGAGCCAAGCATCTGTATGTGCGCGCCCGCAATTACGGCCTGCGGGGCCTGGAGGCGAGCCATCGCGGTTTTGAGCATTCAATCCGCTCGAACCCGCTATCGGCAGTGGCGGCCGCCCGGAAAGCGGACGTCCCTTTACTCTATTGGACCGCCGCCTCCTGGGGATCGGCTATTTCGCTCTCGAAGGACGATCCGGGCATGGTTGCTGAGCAACCTATTGTGGAGGCGCTGATCGACCGGGCACTGCAACTTGACGAGGCTTACGACCAGGGTGCTATTCATTCCTTCCTGATCACATATGAGATGGCCCGGCAAGGAGCGGCAGGCGATTCTGCCGTGCGATCCAGAAAACATTTCGAGCGCTCCATGCAGCTGTCGGGAGGATTTCAAGCCGGTCCCATGGTGGCCTTGGCTGAGGCGGTATCGCTCAGCCGGCAGGATCGGCGTGAGTTTCAATCTCTGCTCGAAAAGGCGCTGGCAATCGATCCCAACGCAAAGCCGGAATTCCGATTGGTCAACCTGGTCATGCAGCGGCGTGCCCGCTGGCTGTTATCCAGAATCGATGAACTGTTCCTGGAAGCGGGAGAAGCAAAACCATGAAATGTAGAACGGGCGCAATCCTGGCGCTTGGGGCAGCAGGAATCGCAATCCTCACCGCAGTTGCCCCACCAGACTATATCAAGGCCGCAGACAAGCCGATCCAAGTCCGCCTGGGCACTCTGGCGCCCTCCGACACCTCATATCATAAGGCGCTGCTGGAGATGGGCGAAAAGTGGCGCAAAGCAACGAATGGAGCTGTGCAGCTGATCGTCTACCCGGACGGCCGGTTGGGCGGTGAAGCCGACATGGTCCGCAAGATGCTCGGGGGAGGACTTTCCGCAGGTACGATGACGGCAGTCGGCCTGTCGGACATCGACAAGTCAGTGACGTGCCTGCAGTACATGCCGATGATGTTTCGCTCCTGGGAGGAATTGGATTATGTGCGCGATAAGGTCGGGCCTGCCCTTGAAAAGCGGATGCTCGACAAGGGTTTTGTCGTCCTTGCCTGGGGAGACGCGGGCTGGGTCCGCTTCTTTTCCAAGGCAGCTGTGATCCACCCCGCAGACCTGAAACGCATGAAACTGTTCGCCTGGGCGGGTGACAGCTATCAGGTCGATCTGATGAAAGCGCTCGGGTACGATCCGAGGCCGCTGGAAACTGCCGAGATTTATCAGAGCCTGCAGACCGGTTTCATCGACGCGGCCGGGTTGACGCCGTTCTTCGCGCTCGGAATTCAGTGCGACAAAGTAGCCCCCCACATGCTGCAGCTGAACTGGGCCCCTATCGTTGGGGCCACCATCATCAAAAGGGACGTCTGGGACAAGTTCCCGCCCGGATCCCTCGATGCTCTCAGGAAAGCAGCCGCAGAAGCCGGCGAGAGGATTCGGGCGCGCAGCCGCCAGGAGACTGAGGAATCTGTCGCGGCTATGCAAAAGCGCGGCCTCACGGTCCACACCATAACGCCACAGATCGAAGAAGAATGGAGGCAGTTGGCCGAGTCGGTTTATCCGAAAATACGGGGAAGGATGGTTCCGGCGGACATGTTCGACGAAGTCCAACGCCTGCTTAATGAGCGCCGGCATGCCGGAAAAGGAGCCCCGCAGTGAGCCGCGAGCTTGATTCCGGCAAGGACCCATCGAACCTGCAGCCATCTGAAAAAGTCCTTTTCCCGATTATTGCGCACCGCATCGAAGATGCGCTTGTCACGGCCGTGCTGGGCGCTATGGTGATGTTGCCCGCCCTGGACATGCTGCTGCGTCCTGCGCGGATCATCATCCCCGCATCCACAGCCATCGTGCAGCACTTGACCATGGTCGTCGGAATGCTCGGCGGCGCGATTGCTGCGCGAGAACAGCGGCTCCTGTCGCTTTCCACCCTGACAGTGTTCCTCAAGGGACGCTGGGAAGCGGCGGCACACCTGGTCAGCGGCCCATTTGCAGCCTCCATCACCGCGATCCTCGCAGCGGCCAGTGTCCAGTTCGTCGCTCAGCAGAAGGTTGGCGGGAAGGAGCTGACCCAGGGACTCCCGCTCTGGATCGTGCTTCTCGTGCTGCCTTTGGGCTTCTCCGCGGTAGCAGCCCGGCTGCTCTGGAACTCGGGGAAATCATGGAGATCTCGAACCGTTGCGCTGTTTTTGTTTCTCGGCTGTCTGGCCGTCTCCATCTGGCCGCCCCTCGCGCCGGAGAGGATGGTGGTTCCGGCCCTGACCGTTCTCCTGTTTGCGACCCTGGTCGGCGCGCCCGTGTTTGTAACACTGGGCGGCGCTGCCCTGATCCTCTTCTGGGGGGAAGGGCAGCCGATCTCCTCCGTTCCTATTGCGCACTATCAGCAGGTCACCCCCGCACTGCTGCCTGCGATTCCACTGTTCACCCTGGCCGGGTATATCCTGGCGGAAGGCGGGGCATCCAAAAGGTTGATTCGCGTCTTCCAAGCTCTTACGGGACATCTCAGGGGCGGACCGGCGATTGCGGCCGTACTGGTCTGCGCATTTTTCACCTCCTTCACTGGAGCCTCGGGCGTGACCATCTTGGCGTTGGGTGG
>DASQID010000224.1:0-3430 GCA_035631775.1 Acidobacteriota bacterium | reverse complement strand
CACCCCCCCCCCCCCCCCCCCCCGCCGCCGCGCCCTTTCAGGCTGCGGCCCGCAGGGGCCAGCAGCAAAATGTGAAGTTATTCTTGCGCCAGCCCTAAGACTGAAGCCTGCGGCGCAGGCGCCGGTCGCGGACTTCAATCGCCGGGCACTTTTCTGGGGAAGAATGGTATATCCGCCGGGTCAGGGAAAATCTGGTGAACACCTGATGCAGCTCTGGCGCGATTATCTCGAGCAGTTCGCCGAGAGCGAAGGCGACGTCCACAAACAAATCATTGTGGGCTCATACCATGCCGTGGAAGTGTTTGCCTCTCTATCGCAGACGCTTGATCGCGACGGCCGATATCGGGAGTTGATAAATCAGAGGATCAACTATTTTCGCGAAGGCCGGAGGAGGGCGGCGGAATTTGAGGACTGCCTGACAAACGGGACCTTTTCACTATATAACCAAGTGAACACGCTCAGTCACCAGTTCGCCGCAGACCATCCCGAGGCGGGAAAACTCATTGCTGAAATCGACGACCAAGTCCGGATCCGTACCCATGTTGCGGACCAGGTCGAGCGCTCGGCTGCAGCCCTGCAGGCGATCTTTCCGCTGCTCAGTCTGGTTACACTGGTGCTGGATCAAGATCAAACAATGACCGCAGCAATCCGGCAGGTGGAACAACGATTTGCAGCAGGTTCCCGAGCGGCGCTCACCACATGGGAGCAGGTGGTCAACGCCCTATACAGAGTGGTCGAGATGATGCAATTGTTTGCGCTTCTTTCAGACCATGACCTCAGGGACCAGGTGAATCAGATTGCTTCGCGCTTTCAGGAAGAGGACCAGGAGACCGATGCTCCCCTCAAACTGCGAAATGGATTTTGCCGCTTGTTCGAATTGGGCCATCTCGTGACTACGCATCTGGATGGTCTGCTGTAACCGTAGAGTCAAACTGCCACGAAGGAGTTAGGAGCTGGCCGACGACTGCGCTATAATGAGGCCATTCGGGCTGGGTGGCGGAGGCCTCCACCCATGGGCAGGCCATCGGAACTGGATTTTGCTCTAGAAACCGTGACGCGGGCGGGCGCCCTGGTTGTCTCCTTCTTTCAGAAATCTTTCAGGGTCCGGGAGAAGAGCAGGAATAATCCTGTGACTTCCGCGGATCTCGCGGCCGACACGTTTCTCCGAGAGGCATTCACCAGACGCTTTAGCAAGGACGGCTGGCTCTCTGAAGAAACAGCCGATGACTCGCGCAGGCTCGGTTGCCGCAGAGTCTGGGTGGTCGATCCCCTTGATGGAACAAGAGAATTCGTTCGCGGACTCCCGGAGTTTGCACTGTCCGTCGCACTCGTGGAGGATGGACGGCCGATTCTCGCCGTCGTCTCCAATCCCGCAACCGGCGAGTTTTTTTACGCCCAAACCGGAACGGGCGTCTTCAGGAACGGCACCCGAACCGAGATCTCAAAGCGCAAGAGATTTGCCAATTCCCTCCTCCTGATGAGCCGAAGCGAAAATGCGCAATTCCGCGTTATCGAGCATCACTGCCGGATCCGCAGACTGGGAAGCATCGCCTATAAGCTTGCCTTGGTCGCTGCAGGAGAAGCGGATATCACCATGAGCTTTCAGCGGAAAAACGAATGGGATGTGTGTGCCGGCGCGCTGCTGGTCCTAGAGTCGGGAGGAGCAGTCACGGACTTGTTTGGGAACCCGCTTCAATTCAATCAGGAATCCCCGGGATTTCGCAACGTGGTTGCGGCGAATCCGTCAGTTCACGCACAAGCCGTCCAATGGATTGCCTCCAGTAGAATGATCCTGCCAACATCCTGATTCGTTCTTGTTCCGAAAACAGAACCTCTCAGAGCTGCGACCTTAAGGGCTGGCGCAAGAATAACTTCACATTTTGCTGCTGGCCCCCAGGCCCGCTGACGCTCCCGGCTCGGAACGGTTGAATGGGGGCCGTCCTCGTGCGCTTGGGTGTGCGCCCCGCGCATGAAATACTATCGCGAAACTCGCGCACAACGCAGCAAACGCTGGAACAAGAATAAGGAGGTTGCCTAACTCCAAAAAAAGCCGTGTGGAATTCAATATTTTGAACGATTTCAAACCAAGGCATGCGTGGGGGTGACTCAATCAAACCCGTAAGATTAGCTATTCCAATATCTTACTATTTAGACTCCGACTAGTCTGCGACTGGCACGCGTTGTGCATCGAATTAACACGTAATTTCCCGTGATCCAAGCTCGGGCCCTGGATTGCGGTGGTAGCGTCAGGGAGTTTTTCGCGGTCCCTTCCCGCGATGCCAGGGATCTCCAGGACGGCGCCACTTTGATCCGGGCCGAGCTTGGCAACAGGAATTCGCGCCGCTCAATCCAAGCCTGGGACTCGGGGGCAGGCATTTTTCCCCAACTCCGGTCGGTCGGTTCAAGAAATCAGTACTCAGCTCTTCAAGCCGACCGGGAGTCTTACCTACCACATCAACCCTTTCCCGAACCACTCGCCGCAAGGAAACAAGACCGTCTTGGCGCCTTTGCTTAGCGGTGTCTTTTTGTACCTTAGGGGTGTCTTTCTGTAATAGACAGCCACCGCAAGCAGGCGAAGGAACACCATCTCTTTTGGTTGCAGCCAGGCCACACCGGGCACTTCATCAACAGGTCGCCAGGGGTGAAATGAACCTTTTACTGCGTCGTTGAGGTTGCGCCTAGACAGACCCTACAGGAGAAACTCCTCAATGAAGGAAGCTGGGGAGGGCTCGGTGTGACTCGTATTCGTCGTGCTCGCGGCACCCGCTCTCTCGCTCTTATGAATTATCCGAATCAACTCCTCCTGAGAGCCTTTGAAGTAGGTATTGAGGACATGTTCGAGGACTCCTTCGAGTGCCTTTTCACGATCGACCATGGGAGTGTAGAAATAGGCCTTCCCCTGTTTCCGTTGAGACAGCATTCCCTTACGGTGCATCTTGAAGAGAACAGTCATCACCGTAGTATAGGCGACTGCGCGCCGCGGCCTCACCCTCTCCCACACTTGCCTGACGCTCGCTTCCCCGAGCGGCCAGAGAACTTCCAGCAACTCAAACTCGCCAGCCGTGAGGTAAGCAGGTCTATTCATCGTGGATGGCTCTGGCCTGAGGCGGCCAGTTATTTGATTTCGCCGAAGATCTGGATATATGCATCTTCTTTTAACTGGGCGATGAATCGGTCGAATTCGGGGTTGAATTTCTGCTCATAAATGCGGTTCTTGATCTCATCTCTGATCTCGGCCAGCGGTTTTATCACAGCGGGCTTGCGCGAATCGACGCGATAGATCGAGCAGGTGTCCCCGCTCTTCACAACGTCCGAAACGTCCCCTTCTTTCACACTGGCTATGGCCTTGGCGATGTCGGGATTGAGTTTGGCGGGTAGGTATGTTCCGATGCTGCCTCCCTTGCTCGCGGTTGGCCCCTTCGAGTACTGA
>DASQID010000223.1:0-5935 GCA_035631775.1 Acidobacteriota bacterium | reverse complement strand
GAAAAAAATTCCGCGTGACAGCCCGATTGGCCGGCTGTCAGGCCCGGATAATATCCTGGTCTTCAGGACTGACCGCTACTACGACCATCCGCTGGTGATTCAAGGGCCCGGAGCTGGTGCGAGTGTAACTGCGGCAGGTGTCTTGGGCGATCTGCTCAAGATCGCGAAATGGATCTAATACGCTGCAGCATACATAGCCGCAACCAAAAGTGGTTGGCGCTCCTTTGCGTCTTAGCCGTGGCTTCCTAAACGCCACCGCTAAGACGCAAAGGCGCCAAGCTCTTACATCTTGTACTTGCCGAGATCTTCAGGATTGAGGTTCTCCAGCCATTGCTTGATGTCCTCGGGCGAACTACGCTCGCTTGACAGGGTCGTGCTCGTGGTACTCGACGATTTGGCTATGACTTCATCCGTGACGAATATAGGTGAATCCGTGCGCAGTGCCAGCGCGATGGCATCCGATGGGCGGGAGTCTACGGCGACCACCTTGCCGTCGACGCTTAGGAAAATCAACGCATAAAAGGTGTTTTCCTTCAATTCGGTCACGACAATCTTTGTTACCCTGGCATTCAGCTGGTTAAGGAGACCTTTCATCAGGTCGTGAGTCATGGGCCGCGGGGTGTCCACCTTCTCGATCTGGAGTGCAATGGCATTGGCCTCGAAAATCCCCACCCAGATCGGCAGCAGGGTGTCGCTGGCCGCATCCTGAAGCACCACGATGGGTGAATTGGTGATGGGATCCATCATCAGGCCTTTAATCTTGAATTCAATTTCCTTCATGATTCCTCCGGTCCTTACTGAAGCCAGACACCTTTGAGGCTGTTGGGGCTGAAGCCGGTGACCTGTACAGGAACAATCTGGCCCATGAGAATTTCGGGCCCGTCGAAATTCACAATCTTGTTGTTAGTTGCTCTCCCGGCGAGGCTGAATCGGCTTCGAGCCTTTTCATCTACGAGCACATCCACAACCTGATCCAGGTAAGCAGCGTTCCTGTTGTACTGTATCAACTTCTGCTGCGCCTGCAAGATGCTGAGCCTTCTTCCCTTCTCTTCCTCAGATGTATTGTCCGCTAGACCCAGCGCGGCTGTATTGGGCCGCGGCGAGTATTTGAAGGAGAAGACGTTATCATATTGTACCTCATCGAGGAGGGTCAGAGTATCCCGAAAGTCCGCTTCCGTCTCGCCCGGAAATCCCACAATGATGTCGGTGGAGATCGAGATCGGCCGGGCAGAATCGTGAATTTTCCGAATAGTTTCCAGGTATCGTTCCCTCGTGTAACCGCGGCGCATAGCACGCAATATCTTCGTAGATCCCGACTGAACCGGCAAGTGCACCTGATTGCAGACCTGCCGGCACGAAACCATCACCTCCATGAGTTCGTCCGTGAAGTCGTTCGGGTGCGGAGAAGTGAATCGGATTCTTTTCAGACCGTCGATTTCGGACAGTTCCCTAAGCAACCGGGCGAATGTGTAATCTCTCCTTACCGGGTCACGATAAGAGTTCACGGTCTGTCCCAGCAGCACTACTTCCACATATCCTTGCTCGACGAGTTGCTTGACTTCCCGAGTAATGTTCGAATGTTCCCGGTCTCGTTCCGCGCCCCGCGTAAAGGGCACAACGCAGAAGGTGCAATGCCGATTGCAGCCCTCGCTGATCGTTACGGCCGCGCGCCAGGGATTTTCCCGCAGCACGTGCGCGGTTTCGAGTGGTTCCGGATCATCGTCCATCCGCATATCGACGGCCGGCGCATGCGTTCGGAGTGATTCCTCGACCAGATCGGTTATTACGTGCCCTTTCTGGGGACCTGCCAGGATATTCACAAAAGGCGCCTTGCGTAGGATCTTCTCGCCCTCGAGCTGCGCCATACAGCCAACAACTCCAACGACCAAATCCCTTTGCTTCGTGGTGCGGCGTTTGATTTCTCCCAGGCGCGCATACACCTTTTGGACGGCCTTCTCGCGGACGCTGCAGGTATTGAGAATGATAATATCAGCCTGCGACGCATCGGTCGCCGGCTCCATGCCGTTGTGGCAGAGGTTTCCGGCGATCTTCTCCGAGTCCAGCTCGTTCATCTGGCAGCCAAACGTCTCGATAAAAAACTTTCTTCCCATGACTGTGATATTTTCCGTGCCGCGGGCCCTGAGCCGGCCGTCAAGTGCTGCCATGAATTACACGGAGCGTCATAGCCGCAACCAAATTGGGTCCCGCGTTCCTTCGCGTCTTCGCGCCATAGCGGTGGATTTTTAAAAAGCTACCGCGAAGACGCAAAGGCGCCAAGACAGGTGTTGTTTCCTTGTCGACATGGCAAGGATTTGAACGTTAGTAGTATGAATTTCACGAATGAGAGCCCCTTGGGATTTTTGCAGGAATCAGAGAATGTTCGAGCATTTCCATGGCGTGGCGCCGCGTAGTCTCGGTGATAATCTCTCCTCCTGTCATTCGGGCCAGTTCCTCCACACGCTCTGTATCATTCAGTACACGGACGAGTGTTTCCGTCCTGGATCCGATCGCCTCTTTGCGCACACTGAAGTGGCGATTGGCGAACGCCGCAATTTGCGGCAGGTGTGTAACGCACAGTACCTGCCCGCCAGCTGAAATGTCTCGCAGTCTCCTCCCGACGGCCTCAGCTACTCTGCCTCCTATCCCGGCATCCACTTCGTCAAAAACCAGCGTCTTGCCAGTATCAGCGCCGCAAAGAGATTCGATCGCCAGCATCACACGCGACAGCTCTCCTCCGGAAGCGATCCGCGTCAAGGGCCTCGAATCCTCACCTGAGTTTGGCGCTATCATAAACTCTACATGGTCGATGCCGGACGGTCCATGAGAAGCCGCCATCCGGCCGGCCTGTTTGTCGGTCTGCCGAGGGCTGAAGCGAACACTTAATTCCATTTTTGCCATTGCCAGTGTCTCGAATTCCCTTCGAATCTCGCGCTCGAGGCGGGCGGCATCCCTGCGGCGCTTCGCGGACAGTTTTTCCGCGACCGCGACGTATTTTCCGGTTTCTTCCGTCAGTCGGTCTGTAAGGTGCTTCGAGGTATCTGCGTGGGCAGCCAACTCCTCCAATTCCTTCTCGCTTGAAGCGGCATAGGCCAGAATCTCAGAAATGGAGCTTCCGTACTTCTTCGCGAGCCGCTCGAGATCGGACAGCCTCTGTTCCACCTGATCAAGGCGGCCAGGGCTGAAATCCATCCCGGCAGCATAGTCACGGGCGGCATAGGCAAGGTCCTCGAACTTATAGAGGTTCTCCTTTAACACCTCGTGGTGGGCGGTCCAGGATGTGTCGTAGACCGCCAACTCCTGCAGAATTCGTTCTAGCCGGTTGGACTGGCTTACCAAGGAGGTTTCGTTTTCATACAGCAGACTGTAAGCCTCCGAGGCCAATGCGAAGACCTTTTCGCGGTTGGCCAGGATGTTCCTTTCAGTTTCGAGATCTTCCAGTTCCTGCGGCTGCAGATTCGCCCTACGGATTTCGTCGATCTGGAACTGCAGGATATCGACGCGGCGGAGGCGTTCCTGCTCATCCATAGCCATCGAATCAAGCCGGTCGGCCAACTCTCGCATGCGCCCGTAATGCTCCCGGGCTATTGATACGGCATCGGAGTTTGCACCAAACCGGTCGAGCCATTCCAGGTGACTGGAGAGATCCAAAAGCGACTTCTGGTCGTGTTGGCCGTGGATGTCCGCGAGTCTCTCGCCGACAGTCTTGAGCAGAGCGAGCGTCGCGAGGGTATTGTTAATGAACACACGGCCGCGACCGCCCGAGGAGATTTCGCGGCGAATCAGAAGAGTGTCTTCTTCCGGCTCAATTCCGCTGTCCCTGAGGAGTCCGCAAAGCGCGGTGTCGCCTTCAAGCTCAAACACCCCTTCCAGCACGGCCTGATCGCTGTTTGACCGAACCATCTCGGATGAAGCGCGTCCCCCGACCAGAAGGCCCAAGGCATCCACCAAAATCGACTTTCCGGAGCCGGTTTCGCCGGTGAGCAGGTTCAGGCCGCCGCCGAATTCAATCTCCACTTCACGAATAAGTGCAAAATCGCGGATTCTAAGGAATCGAATCATGGGCGATGCCTTTGCGAAATATGCAGATAAGGCCTAGGAGCCTGTCCGAGAGGAGGGGCCGCGTTCCGAGCGCCGAGTGCCCGGATGCAGGGCGCCGCGCTCCTTCGGACTGCGTCCCGCCGGCCCGTTGGATTTGTTGCCCGCCCCTCACATACCGCACCGTCTGGGGGCCTTCAGCAGAATGTGAAGTCATGGTTGCGCGAGCCCTAAGGGCAGTAGTGTAGCACAGCCCGAAACAGGACGTGAGCCAGTTCGCCGTTTGGGGTTCGCCGTGGTTCGCAGCCTGCCTCCTCTGCGAACGGCGAACTGCGAACCGAGAACTCTAATGTGTTTGACATCACCTGTAAGCTATGGTACTTGTGCACGTTACGCATGATTTGCAGGCTTTGGGAGGGGCCAATACCATCATTCTGAATCTGATGTGGATACAAGCGGCGGAGGGATCCTCGCCATTCGGGGGGAGCTTTCTCAACCTCATACCTCGAACGAGCGCCTTCGCTATGACCATTCTTGTCCTACTTCTGGCGTTTTCGCTGCTGTCGTGGACCATCATCATCCGCAAGTGGTTGACCTTCCGTCAGATTGAGAGGCACAGCCAGGCTTTCATTGAGTTCTTTCGAAAGAGCTCGCGTCTCAGCGAAGTGAGTGCCGCCTGTGAGCTTTACCGGAGGACTCCCCTCTCCGGCCTCTTTGCAGCGGCATATCAGGAATTGAACGCCCAGATCCAGAGCATCAAGGGGAAGGATGCCACTACCGCATCCAATCCCGGGCATCCGGTTCTCTTGGCGAGAAACATCACCGGCATCCAGCGGGCCCTGCAAAGAGCGTCGACTGCGGAACTGTCGATACTTGAAAAGAGCATGAGCTGGCTGGCCACCACCGGATCTGTGACGCCCTTTATCGGCCTGCTCGGGACGGTAGCCGGCATTATCAGTGCTTTCGAAGGACTGGGGCTGGAGAAGACGGCGTCCATACAGGCTGTCGCGCCAGGTATAGCCGACGCGCTTTTCACGACTGCGGCAGGACTCTTCGCCGCGATTCCGGCCGTGGTCGCTTACAATCAGTTCCTCACTCGCATCAAAAATGTCGGTGCCGAAATGGATGACTTTTCCTCTGAGTTTCTGAATCTCGTCGAGCGGAGTTTCAGCTGATGGCGTTCACAACCCAGCAAGGCCGAACCGCCACTTCCCTTTCGGAGATCAACGTTACCCCTCTAGTGGATGTCATGCTGGTGCTGCTGATCATCTTCATGGTGACGGCGCCCATCCTTCAGACCGGCATCGACGTTCAGCTTCCTGAGACCAAGAGTGTCCAGGACGTCAATCCTCAGGAGCGGATAGTTATCTCCATCAGCCGCGAAGGACTTCTTTACTACGGCTCACAAGAGATAAACTTATTCGTACTCGGAGATCATCTAAAGAAGGACGTCAAGGGTCCCAAAGAACCGATATTCCTTCGAGCGGACAAAGACGTCAAATGGAATTCCATTGTTTCGGTAATCGACGTCATTCGCGGAGCCGGATTTTCGGAGATTAAACTGGTGACGAAGCCCTTCACAGCACCTCGCGGCAGGAAATAGAAAGCCATGAGCCCTACCTCCATTCGAGGTACCCTGCTGAATATACCGCTCTTCGAGGAGCGGTATGGCCTGGCGTTTCTGGCCTCAATCGGCTTCCACGTTACGTTGGTTCTCTTTCTGTTCGTCGTCCCGTTCCTATTACCCCGAAGCACGCCGATACCATTGGGGGGGCCCGGCGGCGGAACGGGCGGTGAAGTCTTCACGGTAGGAGTTGCCGACGAATTGGCGGGCGGAACGGGAATGACAAAGCCATCGCTCGTCCCGCAGCCCCCTGCTCTGCCCGAGGAAAAGGTCGTC
>DASQID010000222.1:0-26252 GCA_035631775.1 Acidobacteriota bacterium | reverse complement strand
TCCTGTGGAAATGCAAAAGCTTGGCTTCAGGAGCACCGCTGCCCGCCCCATGCGCACCACAGCAAAAGTGATCATTTATGCTCACTTTATGGCCGCCCATTTACGAGAGAAACAGGCGGCTTTTCTGAAACGGCGAGACGGAAGGCCGGCCAGCGAGCACGCGGAGGTCAGGCGACAGGCGAGCATGTCAAGGAGTGTGATATCGTACGCCCGAATGACAGCTTCGACAAACAACATCCGGTCCCTGGTGATAAACCCTGCACAAAGGCATGGCGGAACTACCTCCCGTATGATCATGGGAATGCTGCGAGTCTCCCTTGCCATCATTCTTGTGGCGGTGCCCTTTCCGTTTGGGTCCGTTCAGGATCATTGGATATTTGCGATCCAGATCGGGATATGTCTCCTGATGATTCTCTGGATCGTAAGCCAGATTGCCAGAGGGGAACTCAGCTGCGTCACAGCAGGTTTCATGCGCCCTCTCGTCTTGCTTACGAGCTGCCTTTTTCTATCGCTTGTCCCGCTGGGGAAAAGCCTGCTGAATGTCCTCTCACCGGAAGCATCGCACCTATATCAGACAATCGCCGCTATCGCGACAGGAACCAGGGACGTCGTGACACCCGTTTTCCGCATCACGCTCACGTCCTTTGACACCCAAGGAGAGTTGATTAAATTCATCGCATATGTCTGCTTTTTCGGCCTCGTGCTGAATGCGCTGCGGCATGCGAGGGCCTGCATCGCCATCTGCCAGGCAATCATCGCAGCAGGTGCCTCCGTCGCGCTTCTCGGAATAGTGCAAAACCTCTGGTCCAATGGATTGATTTATTGGAGGTTCGATTCGGGGAGCGGTACGCCCTTCGGGCCGTTTGTGAACCACAACAACTTTGCGGGCTACATTGAACTCTGCCTGGGTTTGTCGGTCGGTATGCTGATTGCCGAGGTCCGCAAGGGCAATCGCTCGTCAGTCGGGCCGGCAGGCAGCTTCAACTGGTTGCGGCAACAGACAGGGGCACGCCCATGGTTGCTCCTGGTGTCGTCAGTTGTGATGCTCGCCTCGCTTACCGCCTCACTCTCCCGAAGTGGGATAATCAGCCTGATTTGTTCATCCTGCATCTTCAGCGCCGGAGCAATCCTGACTCGTGCGTGGAGGCCGGATGTTCGCAAGTCCGGGCACAGGATCGCTGTGATCGTGGCCGGACTCGCTTTCCTGATGGTTCTGTCCTTGGTGCTCAGTCCCCGGATCCGAGGCCGCTGGTCCGCAGTTTTTGACGAGTCGGCGCGCTATCGGCTCGCGGTGTGGAAAGCCGGCGTCAAATCGATAGCCGATTACCCCCTTACGGGCTCCGGACTGGGGTCCTTTCGCTCGGTATACCAGAGATACAAGAGCCCTGCATTTCCGGGCGAATCCGTCCACGCCGAGAACGAGTATCTGCAATGGACCATGGAAACAGGCTTGATTGGTTTTGTCCTCATGGGAATGGTCTTAATTGGGTTCGCTCGCCGAATACTTGCCCTTCTTCGTGAACGCGGCGATCCATATCTCAGAAGCCTGTGCTACGGGGCGTTGTTCAGCATCACGACTTTCTGCATCCACAGCCTCGCGGACTTCAACATGCATGTCCCCTCCAATGCCCTCACACTGACTGCAATTGCGGCGATGTGTATGATATTGGCGGCCCATCGGGGGCAACGCGGCAAAGAGTTCGCGATCGAGGTGAAGAGATATCCCCTCTGGAGCGGGAAGGCGATTGCTGTCCTAGCAGCCGTGCTGATCGTAACCCTGCTTCTCGGCCGGCAAGCCTGGTGTCGCTACCAGAGTCTGAGGTTCACCGCGCAGTGGACTTCGAACAAACCCTTTCTCCTCCGTGGCGATCCTGACGACAGCCAGTTGGGCCTGCTGTCCGACGCGGCACATTGGGCGCCCTGGAACGATGGTGTGCACTACCTGGAATCCTTTACGTACGAGGCCTCTGCAGGCGGCAAGAGCGTTTTCCAGGAACTCGACAGGCGGCTACTCCTCGCGCATGCTGAGAGAGAGATCCTCAGAGCCATCTGCCTGCGCCCGGCAGAAGGTCGCTACTGGGCCGCCTTGGGAAGGATCGATCAGGGGATGGCCAAGGGGGAGATCTCCGAACGAGCCTTTCTACAGGCAATTAAGCTCGCTGGAACAGACGGATTCATTCAGCGTGATTACGGGTTCCATCTTCTCTCAAAGGGAGACTTCCAGGGAGCAGCAGAGAGGTTCGTGCTCGCAAGAAGACAATCCCAGTCACTCGACTTGAGGCCGATGCTCGAGGGATTGGTCAGCAGAACCAGCGATCAGCGCGTGTGGCGGAGCATCGTTCGATCCGAGCCTCAAGACCTCAGGACGTATGCCGCCTTCCTTAACAGCCGGGGTTTCGTAAATCTCGCAATCCAGGTTTCCGGTGAAGCCGATGCTCTCGACAGACGTTGACGATCAGCGATTTCAGATTGACGATTGAAAACCTGTGCCGGCTCTTAGGGTTGGCGCAAGAATAACTTCACATTTGGGCTGAAAGAAAAATCCTGTGGCGCCGGTCATCAGACAGGCGCGCCTCGCGGCCAGAGGCCGCGCCCGGGGGGTCTGATGACCCCCCGCACATAAGTCCCCACTGTATCAGAATGTGATTTTTTCAATCGTAAATCGTCAATCGTCAATGCACCTTCCCGTTCGCTATAATGACTATCCTTAACTCTGAGGTCGGGAGGGCCTGATGGAATTTGAAGCTGTCATTGGACTCGAAGTGCACGCCCAACTCCTCACGCGCAGCAAGTTGTTTTGTGGATGTAGTACTGAGTTCGGGGCCCCCTCCAACGCGAACACGTGTCCCGTATGTTTGGGACTTCCCGGGGCATTACCGGTCCTGAACCGTGAGGCAGTGACGATGTCCGTTCGCGCAGCTCTGGCACTGGGCTGCACTGCCAGGCCGGTATCCATCTTCGCTCGCAAGAATTATTTCTATCCCGACTTGCCCAAGGGTTATCAGATCTCCCAGTTCGACCGCCCCCTCGGGGAACACGGCTTTGTGAGGGTTTCATCCGGCGAACGGACTGAGAGAGGACAGATAGTAAACCGACGGGAGAAGTCATTCAGGATCACGCGGCTTCACATGGAGGAGGATGCGGGGAAGTCGATCCACGAGGGTCTGCCGGGCACGGAAACAAAGTCGTTCGTAAACCTCAACCGAAGCGGAATACCACTGGTGGAGATCGTCAGCGAGCCGGACTTTCGCAGCAGCCAGGAAGCGTATGACTACCTCACCCATTTGCGTAGGACGCTTCTTTACCTGGGAGTGTGCGATGGGAATATGGAGGAAGGAAGCCTCCGCTGCGACGCCAATGTCTCCGTCCGTCCGGCGGGCTCCCCTGAGTTCGGTACCAAGGTTGAAATCAAGAATCTAAATTCCTTCCGATTTCTGCAGAAGGCACTTGACTACGAGATTGAGCGTCAGAAGCGGGTGCTTGCCGAGGGCGGCCGCATCGTTCAGGAGACTCGCCTTTGGGATGAGGCGAAAGGCAGCACATTCCCGATGCGTACCAAGGAAGAGGCTCACGATTATCGGTACTTCCCCGAGCCGGACCTCCCGCCTCTAAAGCTGGATCCCGCGTGGATCGAGGAACTGAAAAAGACACTCCCCGAGCTGCCGCACGAAAAAGCGAAACGCTTCGTGACCGAATACCAGCTAAGCGAAGACGACTCACTGCTGCTGACCGCCACGCGGGAACACGCGGACTACTTCGAGGAATGCGCGAGGCTCTCGGGCAATCCCCGCGGCAGCGCCAACTGGACAATGGGGGATTTGACTTATGCCTTGAAGAATTCCGCCATAGAGATCGACAGCAGTCCCGTCGCACCGGCTCAACTTGCCTCGCTGATTCGGAAAGTGGACTCCGGCGAGATTTCGGGAAAGATCGCGAAGACCGTGTTCGAAGAGATGTTCCGGACGGGAGAGGAGCCTGCTGCGGCGATCAAGCGTCTCGGGCTGGTGCAGGTCAGTGATGAGGCCAGCCTCGCACCAATAATCGATAAGATTCTGGAATCGAATCCGAGGCAAGTCGCAGACTACCGGGCTGGCAAGGAGAAGATCTTTGGCTTCTTTGTCGGTCAGGTGATGAAGGAAACCAAGGGACAGGCGAATCCCCAGATGGTGAACGATCTGCTGATCAAAAAACTGAAGGCTGATCAGCCCCAATAGGTGTATTCCTGTCTTGGCGCCTTTGCGTCTTAGGGCTCGCTCAAGGATAAATGAGCAATTCCGACTCTCGAAAACGTGCTGCCACACTTCGGCACTCGCAGATTCGCGCCAAAGCTCCTCCGTTGGCAGGGATCGACGGATACGGCCCGCGCTTCGTCGCCGACGTGATGCTTGGACGTTTGGCCAAATGGCTCCGCATCGCAGGATTCGATGTACTGTATTCCAATCGGTTTACGGATGACGAACTGGTCGAGCTTTCGCGTACCGAGGGACGCATCCTTCTTTCCCGCGACACGCGGCTCCTCGTCCGCAAAGTTGTCAGGCAGTTCGTCTTTCTGGAAAGCGATAACATCCGCGATCAGATTAAACAGGTATTCGTGATCGCCGGGGTCAGGAATTTACCGCGAATACTCACCCGCTGCCTTTCGTGCAATGATCCCTTGAACGAGGTCACGAGGGAAAGCGTCCGCAACAGGGTTCCTCCTTATGTTTTTGAGACCCAGACGCGCTTCAAATCCTGCCCGAAGTGCCACAAGATCTATTGGGCCGGTACGCACAGACAGTCCGTTGTGCGCACCCTCGAGGCCCTGATCACCGGAGCCTGAGGAGATTGACGAGCCAGGAGAGGCCTGCGAGCAAACCTCCGGCGAGCCACAGACTCCGTCGCTCACGGGGACTCAATTCCAAGTCTACCCTGCGCCCCGCCAGCAGGCGGAAAAGCAAGGCGTAGGACCCGAGCAGGATGGAGGACAGAAGCAACGGTGGACTGAGCACGTTGCTGCGCCAGGCGTACTGCCAATGCCATCGTACAAGCCAGGCAATGCCCGTGGTTAACCCGCAGAATGGACAAGGGATTCCGCTGAGAGCCTTCAGTGGGCAGGGCGGCAACCAGACTCCCCGCAGCGTAAGGCCTCTCGGCGAGGGCTCGAACAGGTACGCCGCCATCCAGAGGGAAGCGACCCCGACAAGATAAAACCAGGACTGGGCATTTCTTCCCGGAGCGTGAATGTGCACAATTCGCATCCGAGGATTCTATCAGTAGGTGTCGGGTCTTGAGAATTCCATTTGCCCTGGAGCCCTAATCTCCGGGCTACTGACACTGCGCAAAAATGAGACTATGAAGATCTGACACCAAAAGCCGCTGATACCTCGGTGGTATGATTTGCCTGGAGGCAGATTGCTTACCCAACGGCAAAAGGACGACGTATTCCGATTTGTCCGCTCGCTCAAGTCGCAGAGTTTCACCTTCCGCGAAGTCGTCCGCTTCCTGGACCTCGACAGCGACGATCGACGAAGCCTGCAGCATTTCCTGGACGAGTTGGATTCTCAGTCTGTGATTCATCGGATCAAGCGAGGCCGCTACGCTCTCCCGGCAAAGGAGAATCTGATCTCGGGTACCCTCGCCTGCCATCGGGACGGATATGGCTTTCTGGTTCCTGAGGACCGCTCCATCTGCAAGGAGGATATCTTCATTCCGGCGCGGAACATGGAGGATGCTCTGCACGGGGACCGGATCCTGGTAAAGGTCGTCAGAAAGAAGAAGCCGTCGCGGCGCGGATTCCGCGGACGTCCGGCGAGAGGAGACCAGGAGGAACGGCTCGAAGGAACCGTCGTGAGGGTTCTGGAACGCAAGACTCCTACTATCGTCGGTCGATACTACGAACATCCCCGCTTCCCGTTTCTGGTGCCCCTTGACGCCAGGATCATTCACGACGTCCGAATTCCGTTCCATGCAAGCAAGGGGGCCAAGAACGGGCAGATTGTCGTTGCAGCTCTGACCATGCCTCCGGGCCGCTACCAGGATCCTGAAGGACGGATTGTGGAGATCCTGGGATACCCGGGAGATCCGGAGCTCGAGTATCGGATCGTCGAGCATAAGTTCGGACTTCCTGTGGAATTCAGCGAGCAAGCCCTTGAGGAAGCAGAGCGGGTCCCCGACCACGTGCTGGAGTCGGAGCATCAGGGCCGGGAGGATTTTCGCGGGATGCCGGCCGTCACGATCGACGGGGAGACCGCGCGCGACTTCGATGACGCGGTGTCGCTCGAAAAGTTATCCTCCGGTCATTACCTGCTCGGGGTGCACATTGCCGATGTCTCGCACTACCTGAGGGAAGGATCCACCCTGGATCGGGAAGCCTATGAGAGAGGAACATCGGTCTACTTCCCCGATCGTGCCATCCCCATGCTCCCCCCGCGACTGTCGAGCGGTATCTGCAGCCTGAAACCAAGGGAGGATCGCCTGGTCTTTTCCGTCTTTATGGAATTGGACGGCAGAGGGAACTTCGTAAAGCAGCGCCTCGCACACGGCATACTGCGCAGCCGGGAGCGGATGACCTACACATCCGTGGCCAAGATACTCGTGGAGAGGGAGCCTGCGGAAAGGGCGCACTATTCCGAACTGGTACCGATGTTCGAGACCATGGAGGAGCTGTGTCTGATACTTTCCCGGAAAAGAACCCGCCGCGGCGCCGTAGATTTTGACCTGCCGGAGGCGGAGATCGGATTCGATCAAGAGGGGAATGTCATCAGCGTCGCTCAAGCGGAAAGGAACATCGCTCACATAATCATCGAGGAATTCATGCTGCTGGCGAACCAGACCGTCGCTGAAAGGCTAACAGCCTCAGGGGGACCGGCGCTCTATCGCGTGCACGAGAAGCCTGACACCCAAAAGGTAGATGACTTTGCCGAATTTGCGCTTGCCCTGGGTTATCGCTTGGAGAGCCAGAACGGGGAGTATCGTCCGCAGGACTTTCAAAAATTCGTGGCTCAACTCGAAGGAAAGGTCGAAGGGCGATTTCTCGCCTACCTTATGCTCCGGTCGTTCATGCAGGCACGATATTCCGAGCGCAACCTGGGACACTTCGGTCTGGCAACCCGGGAATACACTCATTTTACTTCACCCATCCGCAGGTATCCTGACCTGGTGGTGCACCGGCTGCTCAAAGAGTGCCTGAGAAACCCGCCTTCGGTGTCATGGCAGGAAGATATGAGGGAGCGCCTCCCGGAGATCGCCCGGCATGCATCCGCTCGGGAGCGGACGGCGGACGATGCGGAGAGGGAGATGGAGAAAATCAAGAAAGTCCAGTTCATGGCGGGGAAAGTGGGCGACGAGTTCAATGCCGTCGTTTTCTCCGTGACCCGCCAGGGATTTTTCGTTGAGCTACTCGATCATTTCGTGGAAGGTTTCGTACCTGCAGCCACACTGATCGACGACAATTATTTCTACAAGGAAAAGACCCACTCTTTTGTGGGCGAGCGGCACCGCCGGCGCTTCGAGCTTGGTTCGAAAGTCTGTGTGCGCCTGGATAATGCGGATCGCGAAACCTACCGCCTTACCTTTTCCGTCGTCGCATAAATCAGGGGCGTTCACCTATTTTTGGTATCAGGCCAGCTGTGAAGGATTTGTGAAAAAACAGATGAACGTGTGGGGCGTCACTGTTTTCTTACAGACCGACTCTCGCCTGGAAGGCGAGGGGTTTCCACCATCCTTCATGGGGACACTAAAGGACACTGCAGATTGCATCCAACAAGGCGGCTTCCTGGAAGGGAAAGACAGTGCGCAGATCGATGAGAGCACGATCCTGCTCCACCCGGACTATGACAGGAGGATCCTGCGCCCGCAGCCGCGACTCTAGGGTGGCCGCGCTGCGCTTTTCTGATACCAGGGCGATCAGGGTGGTAGGCAGAGAGACGTCGGGGCAGGACCCACCGCCGACTACCGAACATCCATCAATCAAGTCGAGCCGGATTTCTCCCGTCAGCCTTTTCCCGGCCTCTTGGACAAATGCGCGAACCCGGGCCTGAATCTCGGCATGAGTGATGGACATCATACGGAGAACCGGAATTTCCTTCAGGGCCCTGCCCGTCCTGTAGCTGGCCAGAGTTGCCTCCAGTGAACTGTAGATGAGTTTCTCCACGCGATAGGTGCGCATGAGCGGATTTTTGCGCAATCGCTCTATCCAGCGGCTCGCGCCTGCAATCACGCCGGCCTGCGGTCCGCCAAGAAGTTTGTCACAACTGAACGACACGAGGTCGACGCCCGCCGCAAGACTCTCCTGTGCAATAGGCTCATCGCTGATTCCAAAGGGTTTGAGGTCCAGCAGGCAGCCACTGCCGATGTCCTCCACCAGCGGCAGCCTCCGGTCTCGCGCAAGTTCGAGCAACTCCTTCAGATCGGGACGATGCGTAAAGCCGTGCAAGCGGTAGTTGCTCGGATGAACCCGCAGTATTAAGGCGGTATCGGCATTGATCGCAGCCAGGTAGTCCTGGACGCGTGTCTTATTGGTCGTCCCAACCTCCCTCAGAATCGCCCCACTGCGTTCGAGGATGTCCGGTATCCGGAATGAACCGCCGATCTCAACAAGCTCGCCGCGTGAGACAATCACCTCCTTGCCGGCGGCAAGCGTATTGAGAATCAGAAATACCGCGGCGGCATTGTTGTTTACGACGGTTGCAGCCTCGCATCCCAAAATCTCTTTGAGCTGAGGTTCGACCAGATTGTCCCTGTGAGATCTCCCGCCGGAAAGAAGGTCGTATTCAAGATTCGTATATTGGCTGGAAACTGCCGATAAGGATTCTTGTGAAGCCTCGGATAGGGGAGCACGGCCGAGGTTGGTGTGCAGCAGTACGCCCGTTGCGTTGATGAGCACTCGAAGTGCGGGCCGGAGACGGTCGCGCAGCCTCTGATCCAGCAGATGCTCCAGGCTGCCTGAACTCGTCCCAGTGACCGGATTTTCACCGCCGGCGCGTATCGTGTTCCGGATCTCTTCGAGTACTGTCTGGATCTGGGCAACGACGAATCCTCGGCTCGTCCGCTCGACCCACGAGGAGAGGAGGGGAAGCGCCAAGAGTTGGTTGACTGCCGGAATCTTGCGCAGGGATTCGAGTCGGGTGCTGTCGATCACCTGGTCATTTCAGCATACCGGCAGGGGGCTGTCAATCTCGACACTGCCGAGGCCGCGGACGATCAGCTTGTGGCGACGCTTCTCACGCCGCCCTTCATGAATGAGGAAGGAACTGGAGGATAACAGACTGTGTACGAAGACGACCTCACCAATCTCGACGACTGGCTGCGGCGGCTCAAGGTGGAATACGGCATTTACTTCAACGGCCACCGTAAGAAGCCGCCCGACGATCTGAAGGCGCGAGTGGAGAAACTGGTGAAGAAGCTCTCTGAAGTCCAGAACATGAGCTATTCGGAGCGCTTCCGGTACAACACGCTGATCACCCGTTTCTATGTCCTCAGGGACCTGTGGCGGCGTACCATCATGCAGCGCGAGCAAAGTGGCGAAGTGGCGGCAGAAGCCGCAGCCGGGCGGTCCGCAAACGCCGGCACCTCTGTGGCGCGCGTTTCGATCGCGGATCCCTCCGCGGAGGAGACAAAAGTTCACGAGCTTTACGACGCTTTGCTCGAGGCCAGAAAGATGGCTCCCAATGAAGCAACCTCCATTGCCTACTCCCAATTTGCAGGGTACATCTCCCGACAGACTCAGAGCATCAGAGATAAGTACCACTGCGCCAGAGTCGTCTTTTCGATCGAGGTGGAAGAAGGGGCCATTCGATTCAAAGCCGCCGCTGAAACACGCGTGGAGTAGGATCAGCCTCCTCACCGCAGAAAAAATCAGCTTTTCCCCGATAACCGGTTCGTATAGTATCCTCCGCGTTTCGCAGAATCTCGATCCAGCATGCATCCTCTGACACTCCTCACCGCACGGAGGCAGACTTGACACCCATACGCCGCGCTCTCCTCAGCGTTTCCGACAAGACAGGACTTATCGAGTTCGCACGTTACCTCCACGAGGCACATGTCCAACTACTTTCGACTGGAGGTACGGCAGCGTTTCTCCGGCAGGCCGGGATACCCGTAACCGACGTTTCGGAGTTTACAGGATTTCCTGAGATCCTCGATGGAAGAGTAAAAACGCTTCACCCCAGGATTCACGGTGGACTTCTGGCGGTGAGGAAGAATCCCGCACACCTGGAGCAACTCCGGGAACAGGCCCTCGAGGAAATCGATATGGTTGTCGTCAACCTGTATCCCTTTCGCGAGACGGCTGCGCGGGAGGGAGCCTCTTTCGAAGAGGTAGTCGAGCAGATTGACATCGGGGGCCCGAGCATGATCCGCTCTGCGGCAAAGAATCACGCAAGCGTGGCGACAGTCACCGACCCTCTCGACTACGAATGGGTTCTCCGGGAGTTGAAGGAGCACAACTGCCAGTTGAGTGAGGGCACTCTCTTCACGCTCGCACAGAAAGCCTTTGCCGCCACTGCCAGCTATGACGCAGCCATTGCCGCATGGTTCTCCGACCGAGCCTGGTCCACGGACTGTCCCCGGAGACACGAGGCCGGTTTGCCTGCGCTCGAGGTGTTGTCTCTCGAGAAGGTGCGGGACCTGCGCTACGGAGAGAATCCGCATCAGCGCGGCAGCCTATACAAGAGGACCTCTCATCCCTTCGGCGGCGTCGCGGGTGCGGAGTTTCTTCACGGAAAGGAACTAAGCTACAACAATTATGTGGACGCCGATGCAGCCTGGAACCTGGTGCTGGAGTTCGATCGGGCTGCCGCCGCGGTCATCAAGCACACCAACCCCTGTGGGGTTGCTCAGGCCGATACGCCGCATGAAGCCTACGTGCTTGCCCGGGAGAGCGATCCCGTCTCAGCCTATGGGTCCGTGGTCGCATTCAATCGAGCGGTGGACGTCGAATCCGCGGCGGAACTGAACAAGACCTTTGTCGAGGTGGTCCTCGCCCCCGATTTCAGCGCCGAGGCACTGTCACTGCTCCGCCAAAAAAAGAACCTCCGACTTCTCCGCGTAGCTCTGCAGCAGACCAACGCTTTGGACCACCGTCAAATCGGCGGTGGATTCTTAGTTCAAGATAAAGACCTCTACCAAGTCCGGCGGACTGAACTGAAGGTGGTAACCGAGCGCTCCCCGACACAGGAGGAGTGGGACGCCATGCTGTTCGGCTGGAGAGTAGTGAAGCACGTCAAGTCAAACGCGATCGTGTTCAGCACGGCTTCCCGCACGCTCGGAATCGGCGCCGGCCAGATGAGCCGCGTCGATTCGGTAAAATGGGGAGCGCAGAGGACCAGCCTTTCCCTGCAAGGAGGTGCCATGGCTTCCGATGCGTTCTTCCCCTTCCCGGACGGAGTCGTGGCGGCGGCGGGCTACGGTGTTGCCGCAATTATTCAGCCGGGTGGCTCCATCCGGGATCAGGAGGTAATCAATGCGGCGGATGCTCACAATATCACCATGGTCTTCACGGGTATCCGCCACTTCAAACACTGACATCCTTGATCAGCGGCGCACGGCAGCTGTTTCCTCACCAGTGATAAGGATCTGTCAATGAATAACATTTGCGCCTTTGGCACGTGCGCCGGGCGGGCAGATGCGAGGCGCCGCGACGATGGCGATATTAGTGTATATCGTCGAGGAGCGGCGACGAAGCGCATGGCCCTAGGTCGCGACCAATCGTGATCTTTGAGATTCCTGGCGGACTTCGAGCCTTGGCGCTCTGCCTTCAAAAAGCAAACCGCTAAGACTCAAAGTACCTCAAGGAACGCAAAGTACTTTTTTAGTTAGCGCGGCGATGTAGGGGTCGTGACTAATTCGATGGAAAACCATCCGGAAATAAACAGGACAATTGAGCAGGAGTCGCCAACCCCGCGCCCGGCATGGCTGCAGAGATTTCCAGCGCTTCATCGCCTGTATTCCAGGTACGAGAGATACGTCGGCGTGATTGTGTTCGCCGTCGGATTCATCTGGGACTCTCTGACCATGGTCCGGATCGACAACAGAATCGATATCGCGATCCTTCTGTTCTATTTGACGGCGCTGGCCTCCATGATCTTTTTCACGCTGCGCCGACAGTCCGGCTGCGATCTGCCGGGATGGGTGTCCCGCCTGGAGCCATATTTCCTGTGGGCGATGCAGTTCGCACTCGGGGGTCTCTTCTCCGCCTTCGTGATTTTCTACTTCAAGAGCGCCTCTTGGACGAGAACACAGTTCTTTTTCGTCATCCTTCTCTGCCTTCTGGTGGGCAACGAGTTCCTTAAACACAGACTCAATAATCCAAAGCTCCTGGCCACCTTGTATTCCTTCTGCCTGCTTTCATTCCTTGCGTTCTTTCTGCCAATCGTATTCACCAGTGTAAATCCACTCTTGTTCGTACTTGCCGGAGCCCTCAGTCTGACGATCAGTTCGGCTGTCTTCGCCATAGGAATTCCCAGAGATCAGGAGGACTGGCACCTGAGACTGAGGCCTATCCTCGCTTGCGTGTTTGGCGTCTGCCTCGGACTCAACCTTCTTTACTTCTCCAACCTGATTCCACCGGTGCCTCTGGCGTTGAAGACCGCAGGCATTTACCACCATGTTGCCAGAGCTCCGGCGGGCTATGACGTTCAGTACGTCCAGCCGTCCTTTTACCGGTTCTGGAGGCAGTACGATAATCCTTTCTACTACTCTCCGGGCGAGCCGGTCTTTTGCTTCACAGCCATATTCGCTCCACGCAACATCCAAGTTCGAGTACATCACGTCTGGAGCCATTACGCAGAGTCAGTGGGATGGCGCATCACCGATCGGATGGAGTATGAAGTGTTGGGCGGCAGAGAGGGAGGCTTCCGCTGGTTCAGCCGAAAAACGGCTGTAGTCCCGGGAGAATGGCGAGTGGAAGTGGTAACGGATCGCGGGCAGATTCTCGGGCGAATCGACTTCACCGTGATCAACAGCCCGGTGCCCCATCCGCCGCTTGAAACCCGAGTCATTCAATAACGCAAGTTGAGGGAATTTTAGCGACCATGCCTCCGCGGCCAGAGCAAGTAGCCGCGGGCTCAAGAATTGACGATTTACGATTGACGATTAAAAGACCTGGCGGACGTTCAAGCGTCAATCGTAAATCGTAAATCGATTCACCGCGCTGTGTTACTGTGATGTATCCTGCTGAATCCATGGAGACATACCGATGGAGTCCGTTCAACGACCCAGGGTGGAACTGCTGAGCCAGTCGTTGCTGGAGAGAATCGTGGCCCAGGCCCTGGAGGTGCTCTGGAAGGCCGGCGTACTGATCGACAACGAAGGCGTTCTGGAAATGCTGGGGGATTCAGGGGCAAGGATTGATGGTCAGCTGCGGAAGGCATTTATTCCCGAGGCCTTGGTCTGGAGTTGTCTCCGTCTGGCACCGTCGGGCTTCGACATTTTTGGCTGGGAAGGGAGTGGCGCGCTGCACATCGGGGGATTGGAGCCGCATTTCGATCCTGGATCGGCAGCCCTGCGGATACTCGATTCGCAGTCCGGAGCGGCCCGGCCTCCGGCCACCTCCGATCTGGTCTCCCTGGCTCGTCTGACCGATGCACTTCCACACATCGGGGCACAGAGCACGGCGCTGGTTCCAACCGATGTGCCTGCTGAGATCGCCGATCGCTATAGACTGCTGATCGTGCTCTTGAATTCGACGAAACCTGTAGTCACGGGTACCTTCGTGGCGGATGGCTTTCCTGTCATGAAGCAGATGCTCGTCGCCGCCGGCGGAGACGAACAGACACTGCGCAAACATCCTCGGGCGATATTCGACGTCTGCTCAACCCAGCCTCTTCGGTGGAGCCGCCTCACATCGCAGTGTCTCGTGGAGTGCGCCTCGTCCGGAATCCCCGCGGAACTGATTTCCGCGCCACTGCTCGGCGCCACCGCGCCGGTCACACTGACCGGCGCACTCGTGCAGCACACTGCCGAAAACCTGAGCGGAGTCGTGATTCATCAACTTGCCGCTGCAGGAAGCCCCTTGGTATATGGCGGGTCTCCGGCTGTCTTCGACATGCGCCACGGTACAATTGCCCTGGGCGCCATCGAGTCGGCCATGGTGACTTGTGCATACGCCCAGATCGGCCGCTTCTTTCACCTTCCGACTCACGGCTATCTCGGGCTGAGTGATTCCAAGATGTTGGATGTCCAGTGCGGACTGGAATCAGGAATCGGCGCAACGCTGGCGGCACTCGCCGGCATCAATGTCGTATCGGGTGCCGGAATGCTCGAGTTTGAAAACTGCCAGAGTCTCGAAAAGCTCGTGATCGATAATGAAATCTGCGGGATGGCTCGGCGTTTGATAAGAGGAATAGAAGTACGAGAGGAACCAATGGGCCGGGACTTATTTGCTGATATTTCGGATGGCGACCACTTCCTCACTTCACCTGTTACGCTGCAATGGCTTCGCGATGAGATCTTCCATCCCGGCAACGTGATCAACCGTGAGTCTCCGGATGTTTGGCAAAAGAATGGGAGCAAAGATGCCTTGCTTGGCGCGCGGGAAAGAGTGCGGGACTTGCTCGAAACGCACCAGCCCAAGCCGCTGCCGGCCGATCTGGAGCGTCATCTCATCGAAATTGTGCAAACCGACGCAAGGCAAAAAGGTCTGGTGCTGGAAATCTGACTTTCGCGCGAAGAGGATCCGGCGCTGCTCTGCAGGTGTCCGCGATCTTCTCCTCCTTCCCGTCGCATGAACTACTATAACTATTTCACAGAAATCGAAGAGCATTTCGTGCGCCGTCGCGGTAAGAGTCTCATGGTCTCACCCATGGACTGGAGCCTGATAACTACTTGGCGCGACTCGGGAGTCCCGCTGCATGTGGCACTCCGCGGCGTCGATATAGCCATGGACAAGTTCTTCTCCGGCACGCGTCGGGCCAGCGAAAGGCCCGGAACACTGTTTTATTGCCATGATGCCGTCATGGCTGAATATGCCCGCTATCTGGAAGCCCACGTCGGAGAGTCATCCCAGGGGGATTCGGCAGTTGCTGCAAGCGGCGGACCCGGCCAGTCGGACGGAAAGGAGTCCGGCAAGGGTCCAGGCAAGAGTCAGATCGGTGAGTTCCTCAGCGCGAGAATTTCTGAAATAAACACCGTGCTTGCGAAACATTCTATGGGTGATAGCGCCTGCGAAGGCATCGAGCGGATCCGTTGCCGCCTCGAGGAACTTGCAGGAAGTCTGGAATCCAGCAGTCAAATTGAACTGGAGGAGCTGGAGCGTGATCTGGGCATTCTCGATGATCTACTCGTGACCTCATTGCTTCCTGAGATTCCGCCGGACCTGATATCCGACTGGGAGCAGGAAGCAAAGAAGGAACTGAAAATATACAAGAAGAAGCTGCCCAAGGAGACCTACGAGAAGATCCGAGACAATTTCATGCGCGGGAAGATCCACCGGAAGTTCAACCTGGGTGAGCTCAGCCTCTTCCATCTGTAGAGCGGCGGTCGGAAAGCGGTTCAGGTGCTTGGCCAAAATGTCGAGGCGGTTTGAAGTCAGGATCGAAAAGTTGGTATATGGGGGAGCCGGCCTGGGCCGTCATGCCGGAAAGGTCGTGTTCGTGCCGTTTTCAGCTCCCGGCGATCTTCTACTGGCGGAGTCTATCGAGGAAAAAAAGAACTTCATCCGGGCAGTGACCATCAAGGTCCTGGAGGCCGGGCAGGGACGCCGGTCACCACGCTGTTCTCATTTCGGAGTGTGCGGAGGATGCCAGTGGCAACAGCTCGAATATCCGCGCCAACTCGAGGCCAAGCGGCGAATACTCGAAGAAGTTTTTCATCACCGTTTCCCCGAAACCCTCAAGCTCGCGATCGACATGAGACCCTCGCCGGAGGAATATGCGTATCGCTCCCGCGCCCGCATTCAGGTGAGAGGTTTCGGCACTGCCGCCCGGGTCGGCTTCTTTCGCTCCCAGTCGCACGTAATCGAGGACATCCCGGAGTGTCCCCTCTTTCGCCCATCTCTCAACCGAGGTTTGCTCGAGGTCAGACGCGCGCGCTCGAAGTACGAAGGCAACCCGGGCCTCCGGCAATTTGACATCGCCTGCGCCGAAGAGGAAGGAGTTTGGATGTCTGCCGAGGTTGAATCGGAGCTCGATACGGGCATCTCTGCCCTGAGTGAGGCAGGGGGCGACCGAGAGCATGAACCGGTACTGACAAAAAGGATAGGCGAATATGTCTACTCGCTGACTCCCTCGGCGTTTTTCCAGGCGAATGATTTTATGGTTTCACTTCTGATCCAACGTATTGAGGCGTTGGTTCAGCCTATCAGGTCCGGCGCGGCCCTCGACCTGTTCGCGGGCGTAGGGTTGTTCTCCCTGCCATTGGGACGGCGTTTCGAGACGGTGGTTGCCGTGGAAAACTCGCCGATAGCCGCCCGCCTCTGTGCGCAAAACGCGGACGCTGCCGGATTTTCCAACGTCCGTGTTGTCTGCGCGGATGTTTCCGCGTGGTTGAAGGCAGTGGGATCGGTGTCTCCTCCTGCATTTAATGCGATACTGCTCGACCCTCCCCGCTCGGGGACAGGCACCGAGATAATGGACCATATCGCCACATGGGCTCCTGAATGCATCCTCTATGTTTCCTGCGACCCGCAGACCCTCTGCCGGGATCTGGCCTTCCTACCATCCCGCGCCTATAGGATCGATCACGTCGAGGGATTGGATCTGTTTCCACAGACTTATCACTTCGAAACGATAGTGAGACTGCAAAGGTGCTGAGCGTCAGTCATGAAGATGTCCAAATCGAAGTTCACGGGGCAGCATGGCCGCAACCAATCGAGTTTGCGTTCCTTCGGTCTTCGCGCCTTGGCGGTGGCATTTTAAAAAGCCACCGCTAAGGCGCAAAGGCGCCAAGACGGGTGTTGTACCCTTGTCGAAGTGGCAAGGATCTGAAGGTCTACGGTACATTGATGTCAGGGTGCAGGTCCGCAGCAACTCCCTTGCGCTCCCCGGGGGCGCCCGCTGTCGGTGCAGGTTATGCAGGGTCGATGGGGAGAGACTCCCCTTGCGTGTGTGGCGATATGCCTTACCCTGGGAATTGTAACCTCCAGGTTAATCACACAATATTCATTTGTTCTTCTCGGTTGCGCGGCATTGCTTCTGATTTCGGCCGCCGGTCTTTACCTCCATTGTAACCGGCCCGGGCCTTCTCTAGCTCTGGGCCTCCTTGCGATTGGTCTGTGCGGCTTGCTTCATGCGCTGGCGCTCCGAGACGGTTTTCCGGAGTCTGACGTACGCTCGTTTCTGTCCCACAACAGCTTTCCGCTCGAAGAATCGCTTGGATTCGACGGATGCGTTGTGGAAGAGAGCCAGAGACGCGGCGATGAGACTACCTCCACGGTGGAACTTCGAGCCGTCAAGAAGGACGAACTGTGGCTGCCCTGTCAGGGCAAGGGGCTCTTAAGGCTTGCTGGCTCTCAAGAGGATGGACCTGGCTCGCCGGGTTGGCTTCGGATCGGAGACCGTGTGCGCGGTTGGGCAACATGGCGCGTGCCACGCAACTATCAGAATCCCGGCTCAACTGACCACTCCGCAGACTTGCTGCGGCGCGGCATTGTTTTGATTGGGAGGATAAAGTCACCTCGTCTCCTGGAGGTCGTTCCGCAGGACTGTGCACCGTTCTGGAACAGGGCCGTCGTCGCAGTCCGCAACGGCCTACGAACCAGCCTGCAGTTGCTCGCTCAGCGCGGGAAGCAGAGAGAGGCGGCCATCCTGGCCAGCGTGGTAATTGGAGATTACTCGGAACTCGATACCCAGACCCGGGAAGCTTTCCAGAATACCGGCACCTACCACGTTCTGGTCGTCTCGGGGCTGCACGTTGCCTGGATAGCGTGGGTTTTTCTACGGTTTTTCGAGCTTCTGCGTGTGCCTAGAGGCATTGGGCGGGCACTGAGTGCAATGGGTATCCTTTTCTATGCCTGCGTCATCGGCTTCCAGGCCAGCATTTCGCGCTGCCTCTGGATGTTCATGATCTACCTGGCCGGGGAGAGCCTGTTCCGACGGGCTTCGCCCACTAACATCCTCTTCGGCTCGGCGTTGATCCTTCTCGTCATTCGTCCGGACTGGCTGATGGATGCGGGATTCCAGCTCTCCTTCCTCTCCGTCATGGCAATCTGCCAGATGGCAGTTCCCCTGTGTGAGGGCCGGCTCGATCCTGTCTTGGAGCCGGTGATTCACGCGGGGGACAAGGATCGCATTTCCGTGCGATTGGATGCTCCGTCCCGGCTCGGGAGAAGGTGGAGGTGCCGATGCGAACTTCTGGTTGACAGCTGCGAGGACCGATGGGGCGCTAAGGCATCGAAAATCCTTTCTGTGATTGCCAGGAATTCCGCAAGGCTCGTGTCTCTTCTGGCAGGAACAATCATCGTGTCGGCATCGGTCCAAGTCTGGCTCGAAATGGTCTTGGCCTATCACTTCAATCGGCTCAGCTGGATATCCCCACTGGCAAATATCGTTGCGGTACCTGTGTCATCGCTCGTCTTGGCTTCCGGCGTCGCCTTAGGGCTCTTCGCGAATATACCGATTCTTGGACAGTCCGCGCAGGTTGTCTCCGGGTGGCTCGCTTCCTTTCTCTTGAGTTCGAACCTGTGGATGTCCAGAATGCCTGGTGCCTGGCAACGTTGCCCTACGCCCTCCCTCGTGTGGGTTCTAACCACGCTGGTGGTCGTAGCCGGCTGGTGCCTCCTGGGATTCAAGCGGCTTTGGATTCCATCCCTCCTGGTGGCAATCTCGCTGGCGATCCTGTCCGTCGGCAGGAACCTTGGTCTGGCGTTTCCCGAACGTGGGTGGAGGAAAGACTCAACCTGCTTGCGGCTGACCTTCCTCGACGTCGGGGAGGGAGATTCAATCATCCTCCGCATCCCTGACGGCCGAGTCTGGCTCGTGGATGCAGGCGGAGTGCGGCAGAGCCCTTCCCAGGAGGACAATGCCGGCGCCTTCGATGTTGGAGAGGCAGTGGTGAGCAAGTACCTCTGGCATCAATGGCTCACACGACTGGACCGGCTCGTCATTTCCCATCCGGATGTGGATCACGCGGGGGGTGCCAGGTCTGTGCTCAAGAACTTTGATACGCATGAACTCGATTTTGGAGATATGGCCGGGGACTTGATGCTTGATCGCATATTGAGTGTCGCCCGGGCTAAGCACATCACGACCCGCATAGTAAAGGCTGGAGAAATGGAGGTCGAGGGGGGAGTAGCTGTGCATATTCTGAATCCACCGCGGGGGAGTGTCGGACGGACCACCAATGAGAACTCTGTTGTCCTGCGCGTGGTATTCGGCGATTTTTCCGCTCTCCTTACCGGCGACCTCGAGAAGTCGGGTGAAGCAGAGCTGGCGGCCGGTCCGGAGAATCTCAGGAGTGTGTTATTGAAAGTCGCCCATCACGGAAGCCGCTCAGCAACACTCGATCCTCTCATCAGCAGAGTACTTCCGCTCTGGGCAATTGTATCCGTGGGAAGAAACAATCCCTTCGGGCATCCCTCGCGAGAAGTTCTGCTCAGGCTGTTGCGTCACGGTGTCCGACCCTTCCTAACCCAGGATCAGGGTGCCGTCACGGTTACGACGGATGGGCGGCACTATCTGATCGAGGGTCATGTGAGCGGTATTCTGCAGGAAGGTACCCTCCCGAAAAGTGCGCAATCGGATTGAACAACCCTCGTCTCGAGGGCGAGGGGCTTGAGCTGTGTCGCCTGATGGCGAGGGGTCTCCACCATCCTTCATGGGGACACTAAGGGCTGGCGCAAGAATAAACTCACATTTTGGCGCGAGCACCGTCGCGCCTGCGGCGCTGCTGGGGCGGGCAGATGCGAGGCGCCGCGACGCAGGCGATATCGGTGTATATCGTCGAGGGGCGGCAACGAAGCAGATGCCCGCCCGCCGCCGCGCCCTTTCAGGCTGCTGGCCCGCAGGCCCGCTGGCTTTGTTGCTCGCTCCTCACATACCGCCCCGGGTATAGCTCGTCGCTCGCGCCTCGCCAGCGGGCCTGGGGGCCAGCAGCAAAATGTGAAGTTATTCTTGCGCCAGCCCTATGTCACCGGAGAATGAGCAATTGCTTGGACGTATGATCTTCCAGAATCTATTGTATTGTAGTCCTCGGATTCATTGATCGAACCTGAATGCGCCCCTTTGCGTCCTGGCGCCTTTGTGGTGGCTTTTTGAGAGGACATCGCAACAGCGCCGGCAGGCAAAACTATCGTTATCCCGGGGGAAGCGATGCACTGTCCGTCATGTTCCAGTGAAGTGCCCGACACCAGCCGCTTTTGCCTGTCGTGCGGGAAGGCAATGCCGTCCTCCGAGATGGCAACGGTAGCGGCGCCATCGTCTCCACCTGCTAAGCTGCCCTCGAAGCCACGTGCCTCGCCGGAAGCACCTTCCGCCGCCGGATCCAGCCGGGCATTTTCGCTTTCGCAATCGATGGGCCGATTCACGCCCGGAACTGTTTTCGCGGAGCGGTACCGGATCATCGGGCTGTTGGGCAAGGGAGGAATGGGTGAAGTCTATCGCGCGGACGATTTGACGCTTGACCAGCCGGTGGCGTTGAAGTTCCTGCCTGAGAAAGTGGCCGGGGACCCTGAAAGATTGGAGCGGTTTTACAGCGAAGTGCGTATAGCGCGCCAAGTGTCACACCCGAATGTCTGCCGCATCTATGACGTCGGCCAAGTCCAGGGGCAGCATTTCATATCGATGGAATATGTAGACGGAGAGGACCTCGCGTCTTTGCTGCGTCGAATCGGCAGGCTGCCGCAGGACAAGGCCCTGGAAATCGCACGGCAGATGTGCGCCGGGCTGGCGGCGGCACATGAAAAGAGTGTCCTGCACAGGGATCTAAAGCCCGGCAATATCATGATCGACGGCCTGGGAAAGGCACGCCTCGCGGATTTCGGCCTGGCTCGAACTGCCGAAGATGTGCGCGACTCGAACGAGATCGAGGGAACCCCTGCATACATGGCCCCGGAACAGTTTGCCGGCAGGGCCGCCACTATCAAGAGCGATTTGTATTCGCTCGGTCTGGTGCTGTACGAACTGTTCACGGGAAAACCGGCCTTCAAGGCCGGCGGGGTCACGGAATTGGCGCGGCTGCACCGTGATTCGAATCCCACGAATCCGTCCGCCCTTGTTCCTGACATCGATCCCATCGTGGAGAGGGTGATCTTGCGCTGTCTGGAGAAAGACCCAACTGCTCGCCCGTCGTCCGCGCTGGCTGTCTCGGCGGCCCTTCCCGGCGGAGATCCTTTGGCTGCAGCTCTGGCTGCAGGCGAAACTCCTTCGCCTGAGATGGTTGCAGCGGCGGGCGACGAAGGCGCACTCAGCCGGGTGGCGGCCTGGGCGGGTCTGGGATACATCCTCATCACGCTTTCTGCAATCGTGCTCCTCTCCGGAAGGACCTCTCTCCTCAATTGGATCCCGCAGACCAAGAGTTCCAGTGCACTGGCTGAGAGGAGCGTTGAGCTGATACCAAAGATGGGCTACACCCAGGAAGCACTGGATAGCGCCTACGGCTACGAGGAAACCGATTTTCTCGGCCAGTTGGCGAAAGCAGCCGATCGTGCGGAACAATTGAAACTCGGCGAGCCTCCAGGGCTCGTGTTCTGGTATCGACAGAGTCCCAAGTATCTCACCAGCGAGAGTTTCTTTGCTGCCGGCGATACGAGGGCCGACTCACCGTCCCAGGACCAGCCGAATATGGTCGCACTACGACTGGATACTGAGGGGCGACTGGTTAAATTTGAGGCTGTTCCACCGAGGACGGACAGTACCGCTGCCGAAAAGACCAAGCCTGATTGGAATGCCATCTTCCTCGAAGCAGGATTTGATCTGGCGAAGTTCACGTCTGCCGCCCCTCATGTCGTGCCTCCGGTGTACGCGGACTCACGGTTGGCCTGGGAAGGAACGTACCCGCAACGAAGCGATCTCACAATTCGTGTCGAAGCCGCAGGCGCACAAGGTAAATGCGTGTATTTCGAGGTTTTCCAGCCCTGGAACTTCCCTTCCCGCTCGGAAAAGTCCCAGGAGGGATTGAGCAAGAAAGTCGTGTCACTCGCGATCCTGATCCTCCTTCTCGCCGTCCTTGGGGGAACCTTTCTGCTGGCCTGGCGAAACCTCAAGCTAAATCGCGGCGATCGGCGTGGCGCCTGGCGTCTGAGCATCAGCCTCTTTCTCCTCGAGACCGCGGGACGAGTTCTCCAGGCGCACTGGGTTCCAGACCTGGGTGAGTCCATTGGACTCTCCTGGATGATCGTGAGTCGCTCTCTGATGTTCGCCGCGCTTATCTGGGTAGGATATATAGCCCTGGAGCCCCACATCCGCCGTCTGTGGCCCCACACAATGATTTCCTGGAGCCGGCTGCTGGTGGGACACCTGAGTGATCCCAGAATCGGCAGGGACTTGCTCCTGGGCGGAGCGTTCGGACTGACCATCCCGCTTCTGGACGAGCTGACTTACCTGGTCGTGACAAAGCTGGGCTATCCGATGACTCCTGCACTTGCGTCGGCTCATTCCATCAACAGCATAGCCCCCGGCGTGCCCCATTTTCTCGGCTCGCTGTCCACATATCTGACCACAGCAGTCTCGGTGGCTCTCTATCTGTCCCTCTTCCTTTTTCTGCTGAGATTGATCCTGCGAAAAGAGTGGCTTGCGGTAACGGTATTCGTCGGCGCGCTCATAGTGGACAGTTCAAGAAATAGCACAAACCCCGTTGTGGCCGTGTGCTTGAGTCTTGTCCTCTATTCGGGCCTCACGTTAATTCTGAAGCGCTTTGGTCTCGTTGCCGTTGTATCTTGCATTGTTTTCCTCAACGTACCTGAGAGGACACCTATCACGGCCCACTTTGGAATCTGGTATTCAAATGCATCTGTTTTTGTTCTGCTTCTTCTTGCCGGACTTGCCGTGTACGGTTTCCGCATTGCGCTGGCAGGCAAGCCGGCCTTCGCATTCGACCTGCTGGAATGAAGGGTCAAGCCAGGTTCCCTGCGAGATTTGATATATTTCAAGAGGACCACTTCTCGATCCTTCGCGTCTTTGTAGTCCGATGAAGGACGGAGGAAACCCCTCGTCTTCAGGCGGGGCACGAGAGAAATCGTCTCGCCCTTGCACTTACAGGACTCTCTGAAGGGTGCCCGCAAGCCCGGGAATAGGCAGCGAGTAGCAAGAAAGCCCTGCAAGGGCGAAACAAGTACACCGATCACAAGTCGCCTTTAGGCGACAGCGATCAGACCGATCGCCTTCGAGGCGAGGGTTGTTTAGTGGCTTTTTAATTGCCGCCGTTAATACGCAAAGGCGCAAGGAGAGGCGGGGCTTCCGCGTTTGTGCGTGTCAATTCATGACCGCCTTTATGGGATCAGAGTCTGGGAGAAGTCATATGGAACTTTTGGATGCGGGCCGCAGTACAGTGGTGGTCATTGATCTGCAGGGCAAGTTGATGGAAATGATCGAGCGCCCCGAACTCGTGACCGCGGCCACCTGCAGGCTCCTGCAACTATCCGACCTGTTTGAAGTTCCTGTAATCATGACTGAGCAGTACCCGCAGGGCCTGGGCGGCACCCAGCCCGATGTGCGCGCCGCATTTGAGTCCCTCACAACGCCACGGCGTCTATTTCGGAAAACGAGTTTCGGCTGCTGCGGAGATCCCGGTTTCGAGGAACTTCTGAGTGACGTGCGTCCCGGCCTTTCACCCGTGCGGAGACAAATCGTCGTGGCGGGTATCGAAGCCCACGTGTGCGTGATGCAAACGGTGATCGGCCTTCTGCAGCAAGGCAGTCAGGTCTACCTCTGTTGGGAATGCATCAGCGGCAGGGGTGAGGAATACCGGCGGCACGCGCTCGAGCGCATGATACAGGCCGGTGCGGTAATAACCAACCATGAATCGGCAGCCTTCGAATGGGCGAGGGACAAAAACCACCCCAGGTTTAAGGCAATGAGTGCGCTTTTCAAAGAAGGCCAGTTGACCGGTAAACTGCCATGAGGCGGAATCTCAGTGAGGGTCCAAGCCCCGTTCGACTCTCCATTCATTCTATTAATGCGCAATTCCCACATCGTGTGGGGAAGTCAACATGTCCACTGTTAAATATAACTTACGGGCACTCAGTCAGATGCCGATACGACCCATTGATTGTATCGTTTTGTTTGGTTCGGGATACCTCACAAAGTCAAAGCCGGATGACAGCGACCATTCCACGATATGAGCGATCAACTTAGACCCGACACTTCCTCGCCCGGGGAGGATTTCAATCACAATGCGGCAGATGTATCCGGGATTCCCCGCACACGGCCGGCCGGGCCACCCGCCGACCCTCCAAAGTTGACTCCAGAGAGCGAGCGGCTGAGGGACGAAATCGAAAAACGCCTGGGCGCATTCCCGCCGTACTTCGTCCCAGCACTCCACAGACCGTCAGTACTCGAGTCGTACTGGAATCAGACACTAATCTGCTATCTGGACAATCCCTTACCGGCTCTGTTCAAGGAGAAGTTGCTGGCACGTTTGGCTCGCTTTTGTTCAGTCGCCTATGCGGTTGTTTCTCACACCACAAACCTTCGCGAAATGGGAATGACGGCAGGCGAGGTGCTGGACCTGCTCGAACTGCCCATTCCGTCGTCCGAAACCGACATTGAGCATCAGTTGAGAATTCTCGAAGCCGAGTCTGCGCCTCTGGTCTCGTGGCCGGAGCACAACTCCTCAGTGGAAAAGAGTCTCATCCCGTGCATGCTCTTCTTCTTTGCGAACCCCGGCCGGTCCGGCCGCTGCCAGCAGGCGATCTCCCGTCTTTTAAGCGCTGAACAATACACCAATCTGACGGCTCTGTTCGCCTACATCAAGTCCTACCATCTCTGGGTGGAGACATACCCGGGACCTCCCATAGAGACCGTTCCGCAGGTTTGGGACAGATTTGTCTCAATGCTCCGGGAGGAGCCCCGGTTGGCGAAGGTTTTCCGCAACTATCGTGAGAAAACCGTCGAACGGCGTGGGCAGACAGGGTTCGAAGCCCTGCAGCAGTCTCACGCAGAACTCGAATCGAAGCTGAAGAAGAACACCTCCGATCTTGCCAAGGCCGTGGAAATCCTCAAGGACGAGATAGCTCGACGAAAAAGAGTGGAGAAAGAGCTGTCCGACCGCCAGGAGCAATATAAGGAACTTTTCGAGAATACCTACGATCTCGTATTCACCTATAACGTGTCCGGGAAGATCACTTCCCTGAACAACGCGGCAGAAAGGCTATCCGGATATCCGCGCGACGAAGCCCTTCGACTGAATATCGCGCAACTGATGGCGCCCGATTCCATGGAAGTCGTCCAGGAAATGCTCTACTCCGATGTAAGTTCAGGGGTGCCTGCAAGATATGAGCTGGCGATGGTCACCAAGGGCAACCAGCGGGTGGAAGTGGAACTGAATCAGCGGCGGATTACCTCTCCCGGCGGCACAGCGGAGTTCCAGGCTATTGTCCGTCCTATCGGTGACGGGAATCGCGAAGTCAAGGATGTCCGGGATACCGATGGAATTGCAGAAGGCTCGGTAAGCAGGGCCATCGCAGAATCGGAGCCGCTGCTGCTGCAGAAAACAGCCGAGCTTCTCAAGGCGAACGAGTTGCTCCAGGCCAGGAACGGTGAACGTGAGCACACCATGGAAGCACTGCGCAGAATGCTCGCAGAATCGGAAATCAGGTCGGCAGAACTCGAGCGGGCGAACAAATCTCTTCAGGAAAAGATTGCCAAGCTCGAACAAGCGGATAAGACGACGGAGGACACACGACAGCGCTCCCAGCAGGAAATCGGGCAGCCTTCAGAGGCCACTCGGGCTCTGCATGCTCAGGTTGAGGAGCGCGAACGCGATATTGAGGCGCTTCGCAAAGTGCTTGCTGAATCAGAAACCAGATCCGCTGTGCTTCTCAAGGCCACCGAAACGTTCAGAGCCCAGATGGAGGAGCGGGAGCATACCGAACAGAATCTGCGCCAGGCGCTTTCGGAATCCGAAGCACGGCACGCCGCCCTGTTGAAGACCATCGAGGCCCTCCAGACACGCATCGATGATTACGAACGCACCGCGGAGGCGCTCAGGAGAGCCTCCACAAACACGGAAACGCACCTGCGGCAGCAGGTGGATGAACTCGCGGAATTGAGGGATGCACTCCAGGCAGGTGGCGGTGAGCATGAGCGCACGGTGCAGGCTTTGCGAGCAGCCCTCGCCGAATCCGAGGCTCGCCGGAGTGAGATTGCCCAAGCTCATGAAGCCTGCCAGGCCAAGATAGTCGA
>DASQID010000221.1:0-4819 GCA_035631775.1 Acidobacteriota bacterium | reverse complement strand
GGCGGCGCCAGGGGGTCCTATGACCCCCTGCACATGAATCTTGCCTGTCGCGCACTTTTTCCTCCAAAGACAAGGACGCGGATGCAGGTGAATACGTTAACCGTAATTGTTTTTTTCGCGGTACACATTGCCGGATCCACATGTCAGCATCAGCAGACCCGAAACCAGCAGGGAAGCGGCAAGAAACAGGTAAGCCGGATGGAAAGAGGCTGTCCAGTCTTTGACCGCTCCGATCAGGTAGGCTCCGACATAGCCTCCTATATTTCCGAATGAGTTGATGAGCCCCACGGCTCCGGCCGCCGCGGTGCCGGACAGGAAAGAAGTAGGGTAGGACCACCACACGCCGAAAGCGCCGTAGACTCCAATGGCGGTGAAGCACACAAAGGCGAGATTCACCATCGGATGCTGAACGTAAGTCCCTATTCCCATCCCTGCCGCGGCCAGGAACATCGGTACCGCACCGTGCCAGCGCTTTTCTCCGGTGCGGGAGGACGAGTGTCCGACGAAGAGCATCCCCACGAGTGAGAGCGACATGGGAATCACAACTGCCCACCCGACTCCCATGTTGGACCACCCCGAAGCTTCCTTGAGTACCGTGGGCATCCAATAGTTAAAGCCCCAGAATCCGGTGATCCAGAGGAAGTAAATCAGGCAGAGCTTGAGCACCTCCCGGTTGCGCAGCGCCTCGATCACGGAGTAAGTGTGGACGGCATTTTTCCGCTCGACATCGCGGTCGTACGCCCTGGAAAGAGCCTGTTTTTCGTCCTCGGAAAGCCACCGCGCCTGTCGCGGCCAATCCGGCAGCCAGAAGTAAATGACAATGCCGAAGACCAGGGCAGGCAGCGCTTCGGCGACAAAGAGGATTTGCCATCCCTTAAGTCCCCAGATCGAGATGTCCAGGAGCCACGCAGCGAACGGAGAACCGATAATCGCCGACACTTGGAGTGAGGTCAACATGATGGCAATCGCCCGCGGACGCTCCTCCGGGGCAAACCACCGGGGCAGGACGCTTGCATAGGCAACAGGATAGTAGCTGGCCTCTGCGGCGCCGAGGAAGAATCGAACCAGGTAGAATTGCCACCTGCCATGAATGAAGACCATCAGTTCCGACACGACTCCCCAAGTCACCATGATGCGCGCCAGCCAGATCCGCGGACTCCAGCGCTCCGCGATCAGCGCTCCGGGTACCTCGAAAAGCACGTAACCAATGAAGAAAATGCCCGCTCCCATGCCGAAGACCTGCGCAGAAAAACCCAGATCCTTGTTCATGGTGAGTGCGGCATATGCGATGTTCACACGGTCGAGATAGGCGATCACCGATCCGATGAAGAGGGGCAGCAGGATGTGGAGGCCGCGTTTGCCGGCGAGACCGTGGTTCATGACTGGCCTTTCAGCATTTTATACCAGTGAGGCAGCAGTCATCAAAAACCGCCGCGAATTTGGGCGATTCCACGAAATCACCGTGCAAGGATGTATTCACATTTTGCCGCGGGCTATCGGACCACAATCCTTCAAGCAAATGGTGAAATTCGTAGGAGATCTTCCGGCTACTCGGAAGGAGTCTGCCAGACGTAAATGTTGCGCGCCACCGCCGCCTCGAGGGCGATTTCCGTTTCATCACACTGCACGACGTACGCGGGCCACTTCTGCAGCAGCTTTACCACGGCACCGGGTGTGATGCCCAGCGCCGACAGTTTCCTCAGAAGAGCATGCTCTCGGGTGCAGAGATATGCGATCCGCGCGGATTCTCCAATCGCCAGCTGGTCGCAGGCGACGACGATGGGCTTCACCTCTTCGCGCGAATGGCGGCAGCACTCTCCTTCAGGAATGGGACGGTTGTGAGGACAGAAGCGCGGGTGTCCCAACAGAGTGCAAATCGAGTTGGTGATTCCCTCCGCCAACAGGTGCTCGAACTCACAGGCTGCGTCTTCGCTTTCGTCTACGGGCGAACCCAGAACATCACAGATCAGTCTCTCGGCCAGCCGGTGCCGCCGGATTATCTGTTCCGCCAGGGCTCTTCCCCCCGGAAGCAGTCTTAGCTCGTTGCTGCCGTCCGTGGCAACCAGGCCCTTGTCGCGGAGTGCCTGAAGAACTTCATCCGCCACCTCCATTGGCGGTTCACTGCCTCTTTCCTCGGATGTCCAAAGGGCCTCGAGAACCTCGGACATCGCCTCCGTAATCTGAGTTTTCATGATGTTCGAGAATCCAGAAGACAGGGGTCAGGCACAGCCCCGACCTACTGGAATTGAATGTTGAAGGTGCGAACGAACCAGCTTACAACTGCGCCCACGGAGACGGCAAAGGGAATGATGAATGTGGTGATGGCAAGAGCACGCTTCAATCCCTGCTCCTTCGCGATCATGAGGAAACTGGCCAGGCAGGGCACAAACAGGGTGACCACGATTAGACTGACTACCGCCTGCTGGGCGCTCAGCGCGCCGGTGCGCGTCATTTCGAAAAGACCCGCTGCGCCGTAATCGCGCCTGAGGAAGCCCAGGACGAAGACCCCCGCCGCCTGAGCCGGGAGGTGAAGTATCCCGGTCAGAACAGGGGCGAGCCCCGCCTGCAGCCACTCCATCAGGCTCCTCCCGCCGAGGTACAACCTGTCCAGCGTGAACAGGGCAAGCGTTCCATAGAGAAAAAGCGGGACTGCCTCCTTCAAGTACCATTGAATGCGGCAGCCGGTCTTGAGCATCACGTTTCTCAACTGCGGCACGCGGATGGGTGGGATTTCAAAGATGAACTCGCTGCGCTTACCGCCGATGAGCAGCGAGGAGAGGTAGCCGACCAGCAATAGTTGCGACGCGACCACTCCTATCACGGTCAGTGTGGCCATCGATGAGAACCCCGCGGCGATGCCCAGAATTACGCCGAGCTGCGCCGAACAGGGAACTCCCAGGGCGAGCAGGAGAGTGGCGATAAGACGCTCCTTCCTGGAGTTGAGAATCCTGGTCGTCATCGTCGCCATTGTGCAGCAGCCCAACCCCAGGACCATTGGAAGCGTCGCTTTTCCGTTCAGCCCCATGGCGCGCATGACCCGGTCCGAAAGGATGGCAAGCCGCGGCAGATATCCGCTGTCTTCGAGGAGACTGAAGGCTATGAAGAATGTGGATACTACCGGCAGGACGATGGCCAGCGCATAGGTCAGACCCATCGAAACAAGCCCGTATTTTCCTGTGATCAGGTCGGCAATAAAGCCCGAGGGCATGAGGCGCCGGAGCAGGGGAATCAGATATCCGCCGAAGAGGGTTTTTTCCAGCAGGCCGACGAGCGTTTGGGCCCCGGTATAGCCTACGAACTCGTAGACCAGGAGGAGCACGGCAATGAGAATTGGGATGCCCGTCGCTGCCCTGCGGGTCAGGATACCGAATTCATGAACAAAATTCCGGCTGCGAACCAGCAGCACCCCGAACGGTATTATCACCGGCGCGATCAGCAGCAAGAAATGAATTGCCTCCGGCACGAGACCGAATTCGTAGCGTCCCGACGTGCTCTTACAAAGCATCATGTCGCGCAGGAAGCCCGTGACGGCGCCCGATGACGATCCCGGCGCGGATGCGAGCCGCGCGCTGATGAATTGCATCGTGACGGAGAAAGGAGTAGCCCAGCCCACTAGACCTCCGACCTCGTTCCACCCGAACAGAATCAGCCCGATGATAAGCAGAACCAGCCAGAAATGGGCATGTCCTTCGGCCGTATCCACGAATCGGGCCTTCCTCTTTTTCTTGAAGGCGGCGACTGTGTCACGCAGGAAACCGTTCCTGGACGATTCGACGTCCTTCGCCAGCCGATGTCGCGAAGCCGACATCCGGGCCTTTTCAAGCTGCCGCAGCCGTCCGATCGACGGTGTCCCGAGAGCCTGCTCCACGGTCCGCGTAAAACCCCGATCGTCCAAAGCAAGCCACTCGAGGGCCAGCAAAGAAGGCGATCGCTCGGAAACCGAATACCAGTGAAAGACGTCATTCCCTTCGAGTGAGGATCCCCAGCGGTTTTTGGGAGCTTTCGGATTCTGGATTGCGTGAATCAGCTGCCGTCTTCCCCTGGAATAGATGGCAACGGTCTCCACGAGAGGCATGCCGAAGAACTCGGACAACCCTTTGACATCTATCTCCACCCCTCTTTCCTCGGCTTCATCGATCATGTTCAAAACGAGCACCATCGGAATGCCGAATTCAACCAGTTGCGAGGTAACCAGAAGTGTTCGGCGCAGATTTTTCGCGTCGGCTACCTGCACGATTACATCCGGCTCTTCCCGCAACAGGATCTCGCAGGTGACCCTCTCGTCCTCCGATTGTGGCACCAGGCTATTGACGCCGGGTGTATCCACAACCTCATAGGTGATTCCCCCCATTTGCATCTCGCAGCGGGAGACTTCGACCGTTGTGCCCGGAAAGTTGGAGACAAGAACGTAGCTTCCCGTCAAGAGCTTAAAAATGACAGACTTGCCGACGTTGGGATTCCCAACCAGAATGACTTTCCTATCAGGAACGCGATCGCCCGAACTCATTCCGCACAAACCTCCAGGCGAGAGGGAAGCAATCTCCAATCCAATATGAAACGTGATTTCAACACAGTCGCTCATTCCAATAAAGGATCCGCCGCCTCCCGCGGTGGGACACGACCGGGCTTTGCCGTTCCGGCGTTCCTTCGACAGGATGAGATAGGGGTATGCCAAGGATTATTCATCTCAGCAAGCCCGCGCCCTGGCGCACAGAGAATAGCCCCGGGCAAGCGAAAGCGCAGCCAGGGGTGGGGAACCGAGGAAGCAGAGAGCCTTGGAGGGCATACGCGTCAAGCCAAGGACGTTCCCGGCCGCGTA
>DASQID010000220.1:0-13780 GCA_035631775.1 Acidobacteriota bacterium | reverse complement strand
TGGGAGTGGAAGATAGCGCCCGGCGGCAACAACGGCGTCAAGTACTTCGTGACCGAGGCACGCCCGAGTGCTCCGGGCCACGAATATCAGATGATCGACGACGCGGCGAATCCCGACGGGAAGGTGGGCGCAAATCATCTGACTGCCTCTTTTTACGATGTTCTGGCTCCGGCGGATGACCGGCCCGTGAGGCCTGCGGGGCAGTGGAACCAGTCGCGTATTCTGGTGCGGGGTAATCACGTCGAGCATTGGTTAAACGGGAAAATGGTGCTCGAATATGAGTTGGGTAGTGAGAGGGTCAAAGCCGGCCTTGCCCGAAGCAAATTCAGGAATCTTCCCGATTTCGGCACAAAGATTCCCGGACACATCATGCTGACCTACCACTATGATGAGTGCTGGTACCGGAACGTCAAGATTCGCGAACTGCCCACCAAGTGATGGTCTCGGATCTTCGGGCCTGGGAAGAGCCCAAAATTGACGATTAACGAATTACGATTGACGATTTACAAAGCCGCCGCATGTTCAAATCGGCAATCGTTAATCTTCAATCGTAAATTCTTATCCTGTCCAGAATGGAGCGGCGGAAATCGGTGAGGCCCGAATATCACCCTCTATTGTCGCACCAGGTGCGCGCGTTCTGGAACATTCTCAGCCAGGGTGAAACACGCAGAGAGGACCTCCAGGATTCGGGCATCCAGGGCCATTGCCACTTGAGAAACGCGCGTTCCGGGTGAGGCATGATGGCCAGATGTCTTCCATCCGGAGAGCACAGAGCAGCGATGCCCAGAGAGGAACCATTGGGATTGAAGGGATACTTGTCAGTCGGATTTCCATCGTCGTCCACAAAATAGGCAGATGCAACCTTTCGCTCTCTCACCTCGTCCAGAATTTCAGGATCTGGACAATACAGGCGACCTTCACCATGAGCGACCCAGATCCCGAAGGCTGATCCCTCCATGCCCTGCAGCATCATCGCCGGACTCGCGACAATCTTCACCGTCGGCCAACGCGACTCAAATCTGCCCGAGATGTTCTTGATGAAGCGGGGTTGTTTCGTGTCCGGAATCCCCTTCCAGGGAACCCACCCCAACAGCGCCATCAGCTGACAGCCGTTGCACACACCGAGCGTAAATGTATCCGGACGGCCGTAAAAAGTATCGAACATCTCACGCAGGCGCGCGTTAAAGCGAATGATACCCCCCCATCCCTTGGCACTATCGAGCACATCGGCGTAGGAGAAGCCGCCTACGAAAACCAGCCCTCGGAATTCGCCCAGAGTTGCCTCCCCGTTGAGAAGGTCGGTCATCGTGAGGTCCCAGGGCTGGAATCCTGCAGCATAAAATGCGGAAGTCATTTCTCTGTCGCCGTTGCTTCCTTCCTCGCGGAGGATTGCTACCTTCGGCTTGTCTGCTTTCTGCAGAAGCGCGCTGGAGGTTGGATGGGGTTCGAAAGTAAGGTGATAGCGGGGTCCTTGCCGATCATGCAACCCGGCCTGCTCTCGAGCTCGCACTGGGCTCATCTGAAGCTTTTCGATCTCATCGCTGACCGCCTCCCACCAGGTGAGGAGAACGTGGGTGGCGATGTCCAACACTGTTTTAGTGCCGCGGCGGACTACGAACTGCCGCCTGACCTGTGTTTCACCCAGGATCCTGAAGGGGATAGCGCGCGACTGGAGCAGGGAAGTGATGCGCTCCTCCGATTCCGGAAGGTACTCAATCACCAGTCCCAGCTCCTCCGAAAAGAGCTGCGGGATTATCTCCTTCACGTCATCCAGAGTTATCTCCAGACCGCAATTGCCCGACATGGCCATTTCGGCCAGTGTGGTTGCGAGGCCGCCGTCGCTGCAGTCGTGGCCCGCCAGTACCAGGTTCTCTGCGATGAGCTCCTGCAGGGTGTTAAAAGCTTGTTTTAGAAGTTGTGGATCATCCACGTCCGGGCACTCATCCCCGACCTGTCCGAAGGCTTGCGCGAGGGCTGAACCGCCGAGACGGTTTTTCCCCGGCGCCGGATCGACGAGCATCAGTCGGCTCTCGCCGGGGCGTTTGATATCCGGGGTGACAGCCTGCATGATGTCGGGCATCGTTGCATAGGCCGAGATGACAACCTGGCCCGGCGCTTTCACAACCGTTTCGCCGACACGGGCGGCCATCGACAGGCTGTCTTTCCCGCCGTCGGCGGCGATGCCAAGGGTGATCATCAGGTCGCGCAGCGCCAGTGCCCCATCGTAGAGCGCCGCGCCTTCACCCGTGGTCTTCGCAGCCCACATCCAGTTCACCGAACACTTGATGTGAGACAGGGCGGAAATTCGCGCCCAGACGATGTTGGTGAGTGCCTCCGCCACGGCCATCCGTACTCCGGCACGCACATCCACTAGGCTCTTGACCGGCTGCTCGCCCACGGAAATTGCCGCCCCGGTGGTGCTGAAATGACTCTGGGCAACAACGGCAAAATCGGAAACGGGAAGATGCAAGGGTCCGCAACACTGCTGGCGCGCAACAAGTCCGGTGACGCTGCGATCGACTTTTCTTACCAGATAGCCTTTCGATCCGACGGAAGGGAGGCGAAAGACAAGGCGAAGCGCTTCGGCGACGGTCAAATCTTCCGGAAGGCGGAGCGGCTCGTGCCGAGGCTGGACGCGATGCAGTTCGAAAGATTTCTGGGGGATGCTCGTCAGGATCGGGGCGAGTTCCAGATCAACCGGCGCAGAGTCGTCCTGTGCGTCGTGCACCACGATCCGTCCGTCTCCTGTTACTTCTCCAAGCACTTCGCAGGTCACTTTTTCTCGGGCGCAGACGGCCTGGAACTGCTCCAGGCGCCCGGGATTCAGCAATAGCGCCGTGCGTTCCTGGTACTCAGCACCCCAGATTTCCAAGACCGACATGGTCTTGTCGCCGAGTGTGATGTTCCTGATTTCAATGCGTCCGCCGGCCGGATCGACCAGCTCTGTGAGGACGTTGCACGGGCCACCGGCCCCCTGGTCATGGACGCTGACGATTGGATTCTCCCCGCCCATCTCCACGCAGGTGCGAATGACCCGATTCATCTTCTGTTCCATCTCGGCGTCGCCGCGCTGCACGGCACTGAAGTCCAGCTCCTCCTTGTTTTCCCCTTGAATCATGCTCGAGGCCGCGCCGCCGCCGATGCCGATCCGGTAAGCCGGACCGCCGATCTGGATCACCAGCATCCCTTTTTGAGGGCGGCCTTTCTCAATGTCCCTCGAGTCCAGCTGTCCGACGCCGCCCGTGAACATGATCGGCTTGATCCACTCTCTGCGCGTGCCGTCCGGAAGAGCCAACCCGAAGGAACGGGCAAAACCCTGAATCACGGGTTCCCCGAAGCAATTTCCGTAATCCGATGCGCCGTTGCTCTCGCCGATCAATATCTGGATGGGGTTGGCGAGATTGGAGGGATAGGAAAAAGAGCGTTCTTCGCCGGGGATTGCGAACCCTTCCATATTGAGATTCCCGACGCAATAGCCCGCCGTGCCTGCAATCACCAGCGCTCCCCTCCCGGTAGCGTGCACGTCCCGGATCCTGCCCCCCGTCCCCGTCTCGGCGCCGGGAAACGGTGCGACGCCGCTTGGAAAGTTGTGTGTTTCGGCCGTGAAGATCAGGTCGTAACCACCCTTCCTCGGGACGAACGGAGAACACTTTCCCGGGAGCTTGGGGACGATGGTATCGACTTCATACCCCCTAATCCCGCTGGAATTGTCCTTGAAGGCGATAATGCTGTTTGAAGGATTGGCGCGCAGCGTGGACTTGATGATATCGAGCAGCGTCTCTGCCTGAGCCTCTCCGTCGATGATCATTTTCCCTTTGAAGAACCAGTGTCGCGAGTGTTCGCTGTTCGCCTGGGCGAGCTGGAAGCACTCGACGTTGGTGGGGTCGCGCCGGAATTTGTTCACGAAAAGGTCGTAATAGAAATCGAGATCCCAGGCATCCATGCCCAGTCCCAACTCGCGGTTGATGGCATGAAGCGCCTCAACACCCTTTTCAATCAGTGGTACCGTCTCGACGGGTTCGGGCACGATGCCGGTCTCGAAGCTTTCGAGAGGGGACGGGTATGGACATTCCGTCATCCGGTCGTGATGAGCCGCGATGAAGCGATCTCGGCTCTCGCGCCCCGGCAAAATCCACCGCCTTGATTTTTCGATGCGCGATACTTTCCCCAATCCGCAGGCACGACATATTCCGACCGCGTTGGTCGAGAAAGCTGTTTCAAAGTTGAGGCGTGGGCCCACTTCGATCACATTGCCGTCTTGGACTTCGAGGAAGGTTCTGTCACACAGCCTCTCCGGTTCGAAAGTCTCAGCCAATAGCCACCGCAAGATGGTCAGTTCATTCGCTGCCAGCGGTTCGGAAATTTCGACATAGAAGCAGTATTCCTGATCTTCACCAGCCAGGCGGTAGAGTCTTTGTATGGCCATCAGGTCGTGTCTCCCGGATTCATTTCTGAACCTGTCGGTGCGGGTTCAGAATAGTGTATTCAACCACATCCTGACCCGCGTTCAACCCGGATTTTGGCGTTCCTTCGCATGTTGGCAGTGGCATCGTAAAAAGCCGTTAAGAGGCAAAGGCGTCAAGACGAATCTCGTATCCTTGTCGAAGTCGCAAAGATTTGAAAGGTTGTAGTACGAAATGATCCGTGGGTGCTGCCCATTGCGCGAGAAACGAACTGTCACGCTGTCAATCAGGGCGATCGATCACATCAATCCCGGCGATGTAGGAGAAGTGTCTGTCGGCAGTCAGCACAGCGGCGCCAATGCTTCGGGCACAGCATCCAATCACGACGTCAGTCAGGGGTAAGATGATCCCTCGGCGATCCAGCCGCCAGAGGGTGTCCTCAACGCTGCGCCAGAGCCTCTCATCGGTGTGGACGTAGATCATCATGCTCCAAAAGGCATGGAATGTTTCCAGAACACTCCGGCTAAGCAGCCCACGTCCGACCTCACATTGCACTAGGCCGCAGACAGCCAAGTCCCTGGTCGCAGCGGTGAAAGCGAGCGCTTGCAGCGGATCCTTGCCCTGCCGCAGCATGCGGATATAGTAGCTGCTGTCAACGAGTACGGCGTTTGTTGCCATGATCCTTTCGTCTCTCTGCAACCTGCAAAATGTGGTCAGGATCCGAAGCTGGGCTGAAAACCTCCTTCAGCTCTGCAGTGCTTATGCCGAGCCCTTTTTCGGCGAGCCTCTTTAACTCAGCTCGTCTGTCCAGGTCTCGCAGCGCGAGATCCACTGCCCGCGTCTTGCTCGTGACACCGGTGGCGGCCATCACCCTCTTCAGCAACGCTTCGTCAATGTGCATGGTCATCTTCATACAGACAAAGTATGGTCCATATACCATACTCCGGTCAAGCGCCTCCAAATTGGGTCCTACGGTCTTATGTTGGTAGGGGTTTACTGCCCTCTTCAGTTGCGGTAAGCGGGGAAGGGGGAGAGCGCACGGTCCAGCACGCCCAATGAATACGTGATGGCGATGCCATAGTTGGTAATCGGAACACCGGCTTCACGGCAGCGAAGGATACGCGAGATCACTTCGCGCCGGTTCAACATGCACGAGCCGCAGTGCACGACGAGCTTGTAAGGAGTAAGGTCGCGCGGAAAGTCGTGTCCCTGCCTGTGCTCGAATTCGAGATTGACGCCCGAATATTGGCGGAGCCAGCGCGGAATCTTGATTCGTCCGATATCCTCGCCGATCGGGTGATGCGTGCAGCTCTCGAGAACGAGGATTCGATCCCCGCCACGGAGATTTTCCACGGTCTTGACTCCCCTCACGAACTCATCAAGGTCCCCCTTCAATCGCGCGAACAGGATTGAGAATGAAGTGAGGGGCACGTGACGCGGCGTGTCGCCGGCCACCTTCAGGAACGCCTGCGAGTCGGTGACGACCAGCGCCGGAGGGCGCTTGAGGCGGTCCAGTGCGTCGCGCAGTTCACGTTCTTTTACTACCATGCAGTAGGAATCGTGGTCCAGGACGTCGCGAATCGACTGCACTTGCGGCAGGATGAGCCGTCCCCGGGGAGCCTCCAGGTCTATCGGAACCACGAGCACCACGAGTTCTCCGGCCGGAATAAGGTCTCCGATAACAGATGGCATGTTGATAAATCCGTCGGGGGCCGTGCGGATCAACGCCTCCCGCAGATCCGACATCCCTTGGCCCCGGTTTGCCACTGTCCGAATGACGGGCACTTTGCGGGAGTTGAGCTCATGCACCACCGCATCATGCGGCACTGCCCGGTCGGTCTTGTTGAACACGACGATGACCGGTGACTGCCGCTGGCTCATTTGGGAGAGGATGTCCTCTTCGTATTCGCCCCAGCAGTCTCCCTCGGCCACGAGTATGGCCAGGTCTGTCCGCTCAAAGACTTCCCGAGTTCTCGCTGCCCGCATCAGCCCCAGACCACCGGTATCGTCGATGCCTGCCGTATCAATGAACAACACCGGCCCGAGCGGCTGCAATTCCATCGGCTTCTCCACCGGGTCGGTCGTCGTTCCGGGTACATCGGAGACGATGGAGACCTGTTGACGGGTGAGTGCGTTGAGAAGCGAGGACTTGCCGACATTCCGCCGGCCGAACAGGCCGATGTGTAGCCGCATTCCCTTTGGCGTGTCTTTCATGATTTTTCTCGCGGCGGTGGCGAGCCGAGCCGAGTGACGCTCTCCGGCGAGACAAGCCGCTCGAACTGGTCCGGTGACAAAAGCCCCAGTTCCAGCACGACCTGACGGATTGTCCTTCTTTCAGTTTGCGCTCGGGTCGCAACGGCCTGCGACTTTTCGTAACCAAGAAGCTCAACCAGCGCGGTGACCGCGGCAGTGGACCCATCGACGTGGGACCGGCAGCGGGCTTCGTCGGCCTCAGTCCCCGCCACGCAGTACTCACGGAAGATCCGGCAGGCATTCAGCAGCAGATCAATGCTTCCCAATAATGCATCCGCAATCAAGGGGAGGAAGGCGTTCAACTCGAGGTTTCCCATGGCACAGGCCTGAGCAATGGCTTGGTCGTTTGCCATCACTGCAATCGCTGCCTGCGACACAGCCTCTGGAATAACCGGATTCACCTTCCCCGGCATGATGGAAGAGCCGGCCTGGCGCTGCGGCAGTCGGATCTCTCCGAATCCTGCCTCCGGGCCCGACGACAGCAGGCGCAGGTCCGTCGCAACCTTGAGCAGATTCGTAGCGCACGCTTTCAGGATGCCGCTGACCTCAACGAATACATCCGTGTTCTGCGTGGACTCGACCAAGTTCTCGGCGCGCGCCAGGCCCAGGCCCGTGATCTCAACGAGCTGGTCGACGGCGCGGAATATGTATCGCTTGGGTGCGGACAAACCGGTACCGATTGCGGTCCCTCCCAGATTCACGACCCGCAGACGTTCCTCGCACTTGTAGACGCGCCAGCGGTCGCGAGCGAAGGCTTCGGCGTAAGCTCCCATCTCGCGGCCCAGCGTAGTCAAGACGGCATCCTGCAACTGCGTTCGTCCCACCTTCACGATGTGCGCAAACTGCTTTTCCTTGCGCTGGAATTCTTCGAGAAGAGCAATCACCTCTTCTTGCAGAGACCGCAGCAACTGAATCGAGGCCACTCTTAGCGCTGTGGGGTAGGTGTCGTTAGTGGACTGATGAAGGTTGATATCCTCGAGTGGGCTTACGGCTTGATATGCGCCCAACGGCTCTCCCAGAAGTTGTAGTGCACGGTTGGCTAGGACCTCGTTGACGTTCATGTTGGTGGAGGTGCCCGCCCCGCCCTGCAGGGCATCAACGACGATGTGGCCGTCCAGGCGGCCCTCCATCATCTCGCGGCAAGCATTCTCGATGGCCTGTGCCTTATTCTCATCCCACCAGCCCAACTCGTGATTTGTGCGTGCACAGGCGAGTTTCACGGCGCCATAGGCGTGAATGAGTGCACGATTGACTGGCCGATTCGCCAGGGGAAAATTCTCGATGGCCCGCTCGGTATAGATGCCGTGCAAGGCTCCGGCAGGCACCTTCCGCGTCCCGAGCAGATCGTGTTCTATTCGATAGGCCATCAAATCGTCACCGGCTCGTCGATTGAAATTAGGTCGCAAGACTCAGGATCCGCTCCAACACAGAAGCACTGCGCGAAATTCTGGTGGGGGCCGGCTTTAGCCGGTGCCCACGGAGTACGAAATTCACGGTGCAGCATACCCGCAACCATAGAATTTTGACGTTCCTTCGCGTCTTCGCGTCTCGGCGGTGGCCTTTTGAAAAGCCACAGCTAAGACGCAAAGGCGCCAAGACGCGTGTTCGTTTCGCAACAGAAACCGATTAGTCATCGCCAGGGCATTCAGAAATAGAGGTCGCGGTCTTCGGTCTCCCTGATCTTGCGCAGGCGCTCGACCACCTTCGCTTTAAGGGGCCCGTCTTCCAGTTGGGCAGCTTCCCTTTCAATCAGGCCTTCTCCGGCCTGGCGCGTATCAGGCGACGCATAATCCACCAGGTATTCCAGCATTGTCGTCAACGCATTTGGCGTGCAGAACCGCTTGATGAACCCGGGTATCGCGAATTCCATGAAATGCTCACCCGTTCGGCCGAGCCGGTAGCAAGCCGTACAAAAACTTGGCAGGTAGCCATCTTGCAGCAGCTCGCGCATGACCGTATCAAGAGGGCGCACATCACCCAACTCAAATTGCTCGCGTTCCATCACCTGTGCATCCCCTGCCTCGGTATAGCCGCCGATTTCGATTCGGCTGCCGGCATCGATCTGTGAAACGCCGAACCCCATGAGTTCGCGCCTCAGATCGGCTTTCTCCCGCGCAGTGAGTATGAGACCCGTGTAAGGCACCGCGAGGCGCAGGATGGCAATGACGCGTTTGAACTCTTCATCGCCGACATGGCACATGCCGTCAAGCTCGGCTCCGCATGCCGGGCGCAGGCGCGGGAAGCTGATCGTGTGCGGCCCGACTCCGTGCCGGGAGCGCAGTTCGACCGCATGCGCCACGAGGCCCAGGACTTCAAAGCGCCAGTCGTGCAGTCCAAAGAGCGCGCCAATTCCGACGTCGTCGCAGCCGGCTTCCAAGGCTCGGCTCAGTCCGTCAAGCCGGTATAGGTAATCACCCTTTCGGGTTCCCGGGGGGTGTACGCGGGCATAGGCCGCGTGGTGATAAGTCTCCTGGAAGACCTGGTAGGTGCCGATGCCCGCCGCCTTGATGATGCGATACCCTTCGTAATCCATCGGCGCGGCGTTGATGTTGACACGCCGGATCTCACCGTGTCCGTTACGGATTGCGTAGACGGTGCGCACCTGCTCGGCGATGAACGGGGCGCCGTAGCTCGGGTGCTCACCAAACACCAGGATCAGGCGCTTGTGCCCGGCGGCTTCGAGCGCTATGACCTGTTCCCGAACCTCGTCGGGTGTGAGTGTGCGCCGCAGCGCGAGACGGTTGTCGCTTCTGAATCCGCAATAGGAGCATCTGTTCACGCAATGGTTTCCGATATACAGAGGAGCGAAAAGCACGATCCGGTTGCCATAGACTGTCTCCTTCAGCTTTCTGGCGGCCTGGTAGATCTCGTCGATCAATTCCGGATCTTCTGCCCGAAGCAACACTGCCGTCTCCTCAACCGTGAGAGGCTGTTTGGCGAGGCTCCTGGCAATAGTATCCTTTACCTGGACCCGGTCGGGACACGAGCCGCAAATCAGAGAGGTGAGGTAGTCATCGTCGATGAAATCGACCGCTCCCTTGCTGATCTTCAATTGAGGTAGTCCCGTCATATTCGTGCTTCCATGGCTCCCGATTCTGATATGCCTTCCGGGCCCCCGATCTGCTACTTACGCTTGATTGTCACCGTGAATGTACTGCCAACATCCGGTTTGCTTTTCACGGTGACCTCACCCCCGTACAGCGTGGCCAGCTTCTTGACCGTGGACAGGCCTAGACCGCTTCCGAGGATGTGGCGCGTTCTCTCGTTTTTGATCCGGCTGAAGTCGTTGAACAGACGCTTGCTTTCTTCGGGTGTCATCCCGATACCTGTGTCCTCTACCTGGATTCTGATGGCATCCGCTGCCGCGCCCGCGGCAACTCGGACGCGACCGTGGTCGCGGTTGTACTTGACGGCATTGGAGAGCAGGTTATTCAGGATGATATCCATCTCCGTTCTGTCCGCCTCCAGCTTGAAGCCCTCGGCCACATCGATATCAATCCGGATATCTCGCTGTTGGGCTTCGATCTTCACATTTTCGACTGCCTGCCGGGCTACTTCGGCGAGGTCTACAATCGACAGGCTGCGCTGCCTCTGACCCGATTCGATGGCGGTGAGATCAAGCAAATCAGCAATCAGCTTGCGCATGCCGTCTGTCCGGAGCAGGCAGCGGTCCAGCATCCTATCGTAGGATGCGAGGCTCTCACCTACGGCGCGCTCCCGGATCATCTGGAGATAGCCTTCGATGGCCGCAAGCGGGGCCTTCATCTCATGGGCCAACACGGAGGTGAACTGGAAACGCACCTGCCGCTTCTCCTCGGCCAGGCGACGGGCCTTGCGCTGCAGGATGAGATGGCGTGCGGCTTTGCGCACTGCACCGCGCAATTCCTCCGGTGTGAACGGCTTGGCGAGGAAATCGTACGCCCCGCGACGGGTCGCTGCGACGGCTGTCTCCAGGGACGCGTAGGCCGTAATCATGATTGTGAGCAGATCCAGTGAAGGCCTGTTGAGGCGGTCGAGGATCTCGAGCCCTGTAATGTCCGGCAGTTTGTGGTCCAGAAGCAGGATGTCCGTCCTACCCGATTCTAGCTTTTCCTCCAGTTCCTTGCCGTTTGCCGCAGTCTTGACTGAAAAACGCACTTCGCCGTTGATGTCGGGCAAGTCCAGGACGAAATCGCGCAAGGCACGCTCTGCGCCCTGTCGCATGCCAAACTCATCATCCACCACGAGTATGTGCAGGATGTCCACGTCTTATCCCTCTCGGAAATTGGTGTCAGGCTAGGTTTTCCCCAATTTCACGGCATTCACGCCCTTGATTCGGGCAAATTTGGAAATTGGGGAAAGCCTAGCCTGGCACCAATTTCTCAGGCAGGCTGTTTCGCCGCCAGCAGTTTCTCGACCTCGTCGGCGAGTATGCGCGGATTGACCGGCTTTTCCAGGAACTTGGTCACCGGCAGCCACGTCTCATCCGGCTCGAAGCTGAACCCTAGGCGCATTTCCTTCCTGATTCCGGTAAGCATAATCAGAGGCAGTGCAGGGAATTGCTCATGTATTCGGCGCGCCAGTTCGAATCCCACGGTCATGTCTTCCATCATGACATCCAGCACGGCTGCATCCGGGGGATGGGCCCGCACGACTTCCCGGGCTTCTACCGCGGAGTAGGCGACAGAGACGGTGTGGCCGCGCTGAGCCAGCATTGTCTTGTTCATTTCAATCAAATCCTGGTCGTCATCGACCAACAGTATGTGTGCCATATCGCTCTCCTTGATAAGTCAGTTCTGTTCATCCGGATTTCTCCGGGGGAGCCTGACCGTAAAAGTGGTTCCTGTCGCACCCGCAGCCGGGTCGCAGTTGGATACTGCCGTGATATCACCCCGATGCATCTTGACTATGCCGTATGTGACGGCAAGCCCGAGTCCTGTTCCTTTGCCCATCTGCTTGGTGGTAAAGAATGGCTCGAAGATTTTGCTGAGATTCTCGCGCGATATTCCGACTCCCGTGTCGCCGACCGAGAACCAGACTCTGTCGTCGTTACCATCGATTTCGATTGTGAGGTCTCCTCCGTCCGGCATCGCGTCGCAGGCGTTGCTGAAGAGGTTCGTGAGTACTTGATTGACCTGGTCCGGGTCCAGGTCAGCCTTCGGATTCCCGATTCGCGGCTCGACCTTTACCCTCACTCCCGGAGGTACGGGATATGCTTTGACCGCGCGCTGAATCAGCTTGCAGAGGTCGACTGTGCGGAGCACGACCTTGTTTTGCCGCGCGAAATGCAGCAGGCGCACCACGATCTTTTTGCACCGGTCGGCCTGTTCCACAATCATGCTGAGGTCGTCCCGCCACTCCGGATGCTGATCCACCTGCTCGAGAAGCATGTGCGAGTACATCAGGACGACACCCAGCGGGTTATTGACTTCATGTGCCACGCCGGCAGCCAGCTGCCCCATGCTCGCCAGCCGCTCCGAATGCATCAGGGCCTCCTGGGTGCTGATCAACTGCTGGTGGGATACGGCGAGTTCCTTGACGGTCTTGCGCAGCTTTTCGATGGTGTAGGGGAGGCACATCTCGGTTTCGGCAAGCCGTCGGTGGATGGCGATAGCATGCTGGATGCACGAATCGTAGCCGCAGGCACCGCAGTTGAGTTCGTCCTCGGGCTTGAGCTTGCCCATTCGGGCCAGGATGGCGCTGACCTCCTCCCGCGACGGCTGAGATATGCGCTGGTCAAACGCCCTGAAGCCCCGGGTCAAGTCCACGTCAGAGAATCGGGCAATGTCCTGGCTCCACTGTTCTCTGCGGAAGGTGGTCCAGTGCTGCTGCACATATCGCCCCACCAGGTTACGCCGCCGGAACAAGGGCGCGGTGGTGCTCATTCCAGCTCCCATGATGCATCCGTTGCAGCAGAGAATTTCCAGCAGGCGCACATCCAGGCTGTTCGAGTCGACGGCCTGAATGGCCTCCACAAAGTTGGTTCGGCCATCGGTTGCCATGACCTCGCAGTCCATGAGGTCTTCCTTGATGTCGGCGGCCTGCAGCAGCCCCCTGCTGATCGGGAACAGCCCCCCCGGGCCGCTCCACGGCGGATCGAAGTCGCTGGGCTGCACGCTTTCGCTTTGAATGCCGGCATCGGCCATCATCTGGCGAAGCTCCTGAAACGTCAGGACCGCTGCGACTTCTCCTTCCAACCCGTCACTTGCCGCCTCGCCCTTCTTGGCTATGCAGGGGCCGATAAAGACGATCGGCACTTGCGGTCCATAGATGCGGCGAAGAACGCGTGCCGCCGCCACCATGGGAGATACGATCGGGGCCAGCCTGGAGACCAGGTCGGGATAATAACGTTCCACATATCCCACCAGGGCCGGACAGGTCGACGCAATGTACCTGTTGTCGCGGTCATACGTCAGCAGCGCACGATATCGCCGCGCGACAAGGTCAGCCGCAAAACCTACCTCATGGACATAGTGGAAACCGAGCGACCGCAGGACCCCGACCACTTTTTCGTAGCCGCACTCCTCGAAATCGGCCGGGAAACTCGGAGCTATGATTGCCGCGACCTTGTTGCCGTTGCCCAGGAGACGCGCCACCTCACGGGTCCCGTCGAGGACTCTCTTGGCCCCCTGACTGCAGACCCGAACGCAGTTGCCGCAGCCCACACAGCGCTCCGGAATGACCCTTGCCTGCCCATCGGATATGCCGATGGCTTTGGCAGGGCATTCTCGAACGCAGGTGTAACACACCCTGCAGCGTTCCTTGATCGTCTGTACGAAGCACGCAGCTTGCATCTTACTATTGCGGATTTCGGCTTGCGGATTGCGGATTGAGGCGCAAGCCTGGAATTCCGCGACCGCCTCTCATCGATGTGCTGGGATTGTAGTTGGATCGTCGTCGCGCAGCAGCCGTCGCACCTCGGCTCTCAGTTGCTCTGGCCGGACCGGCTTATCCAGCAGTTTGTCCACCTTGGTCCAGGACTGTGCTTCCGGATTCTGTGTCGCGAAGGACAGGCCCGTCGCCCCCGCGACCGCGGTGAGCATGATTACCGGTGTGTCGGGGTACAGTTTCTTGATCTGGTAGCTGAGGACGAATCCGGAATCTTTCTCTTCCATCATGAGGTCAAAGATGGCCAGAGCTGGCCT
>DASQID010000219.1:0-2684 GCA_035631775.1 Acidobacteriota bacterium | reverse complement strand
GAGAGCAGTCGTGTAGATCTCCACAATGTTGTTCCGGCTCAGCCAGACGAAATCGCATGACTCACTGAGGGCGGCCAACGGATTCGCGCTCTGGGCCTCTCCTGGCTCGGGCCTGAGGTGTCGTTCATCTCCAACAAGAACCGCGAGAACGCCGAAGCCTGCGAGACCCTCCATCAGCATTTTGTAGAGCCGCAGTTCACGCTGAAGCTTTTCATCGCCGGAGATGTGGCCGATACGTTGAGACACGCCTTCGAGGATCACCAAGGCGGTTTCTCCCGATGCGAGCGACTGCGCCAGGCCCAGTACCAGCGGGGCGAACTCTTCGAAGGGCACCTCCATCGTGCTTGACTGGAGTGCAGGATCGACCGAAACCGTCGAAATCAATTGTCTTCCCAGGTCGATCTCAGGATCCGAAGGAACGGTAACGAAGAGGCTGCGCAGCGGCTTTTCCGGACGCGCTCCCTCGGGGATCTTCGGAGTCAATTTTGTCCAAGCCGGATCGAGCGGCCTTTCCAGGAGCCCAGCAATGTAACGCAGGATATGCGTCTTGCCCGTGCCGGGTGCGCCGGCGAACAGCAGCGGGCGAAACTGCGGATCGGGAAAGTCCGCCAGACGCTGAACAATGCGCGAGCATATCCCGGAGGTCTCTGTGGTATGTACGAAGGAGTCAAGGATCGATTCAGGTGTGGCAGTGGCGGGATCGACAAACGCGGGTCTCGGATGACAGGTCAGATTATCTGCGATCAACATCGTCACTGTTCCGTCGGTTTCTTTTTTCCCTCGGGGACCACATTCTTGTTATCGGTGCCGCCCGCAGGGTCTTTGGCAGGAGTAGCGTAAATACTTGCGGGACCGCCGCCGGAAGTCATCTGTTCGTAGTTGTTGCCGTAGCAGGGGATGTTGGGCTCTGTCCCACTGATGAAGTACTCCTTTTGACGCTCGAGGCAGCGCTCCGTAGCCAGGAGCCCGGTCGATGGATCGATCTCGACCTCGGTTATTCCTTCCGGGACTACGAACCCTTCCCCGGCAAGGGGAAGGAGAACCCGCGCCTTCTTCATAAATTCCGCCCAGATGGGCAGCGCAGCCTGAGAGCCTGACAGATTCAATTCACGATTGTCATCGAAACCGACCCAGACGATGCAAAGGAGATCGGGAGTGTATCCGGCGAACCAGCCGTCGCGCGACGTTCCGGTCTTGCCAGCCGCGGGGAGTTCAAAGCCGCGGGCACGCACTCCAGCGCCGGTCCCGTTGTTCATCACCGACTGCAGGAGCGAGGTGATCATGAAGGCTATCTGCGGCGTTAACACCTGTTGGGTCTGTTGCTTCGCGAGGTATACCTGTGCGGCTTTGTTGCCGGTTATTCTGGAAATTGGGGTGAGGTCGGAGAGAAGTCCCCCGTTGGCGAAGGCCGTGTAGGCACGTACCATCTCGAGCGGTGTCACTTCAAAGGCTCCGATCGCCATGGCCGGATACGGCTTAATCTGCTCGTTCAATCCCAGACGGTTTGCCAGTTCGGTGATCTTGACGTAGCCGACCTTCTCGGCAACTTTGATTGTCGCGATGTTTAACGACTTGGTTATAGCCTGCCGCAGCGTTACCTGCCCGAAGTACTCATCCTTGAAGTTTCTCGGTTCGTACACCAGGTTTTCAAAGGTGAATTGAGTAGGCTCGTCGAGTACGGTGGAGACTACCGTGAGCGGGGTGGAACTGTAGCCCGCCGTCTCAAGAGCAGCAGCGTATACGAGCGGTTTGAAGATACTTCCGGGCTGCCGTTTCGATTGTGTGATGCGGTCGAACTGGCTTGTACCGTAATTGCGGCCGCCGATCATCGCAAGAATCTGACCATTACGAGGATCCACGACAATGAGGCTGGCCTGGACAGTGCCCGGCGAAATCGCCCGCTTGCCCTTCGCGAAATAGGCGTCCAGTTCAGCCACGCCGGCCCTCAAGGACTCAAAGGCAGCCTGCTGCAAATCCGTGTCGAGCGTCGTATAGACTTTGAACTTGGATCTGGCCAGCGCGGTATCACCATATTGCTCGACGAGAATGTCCTGGACATAGTCCACAAAATAAGGCGCATCGGAATAGTTGAGGATAGATGTCGGCTTTATCTCGAGGGGCTTGGCCTTGGCATCGTCGCGTTCTTTGGCCGTGATCATGTCGAATTCCGCCATGCGGTCAAGCACCAGGTTGCGCCGCAACTTGGCCCTTTCGGGGTATCGGAGCGGAGTGTAGCGATTGGGCGCGGAAATTATGCCAACGAGCAGCGCGGCTTCCCCGGCCGTGATTTCCTTGATGTTTTTGTCGAAGAGGGCATCGCAGGCTTCGCCAAAGCCCACGATGCTGAAGGAGCCTATCTGGCCCAGGTAGACCTCGTTGGCGTACAACTCGAAAATCTCTTCCTTGGACAGCCTCTGTTCCAGGAGAATCGAAATATAGGCGTCCGCAAACTTGCGGCGCCAGGTGCGCTCCTGGGTAAGGAAGTAGTTCTTAACGAACTGCTGCGTGAGCGTGCTGGCACCCTGGGCTATGTCCCCTTCCCTTATGTCCACGATCAGGGCTCTGATGATGCGGATCGGATCGACGCCTTTGTGACTGAAGAAACGGCGATCCTCCGACGCCAGAACAGCATCGACAAGTACTTTGGGCAGGTCGTGATACGCTACGTACCGGCGTTTCTCGCG
>DASQID010000218.1:0-5628 GCA_035631775.1 Acidobacteriota bacterium | reverse complement strand
CCGCATAACAACACTGGATGGCAGAAGCACCTGAGAGACTGTGGGATACTCAGGCATGGCGGATCCGGATGCCTGCGGAGCGCCGCCCTTCTCAGACCCCGCCACGTCACAACCACCGAGCCGGCATCCCGAATGCGTGTGGTATACTTCTTAGGATGTGAAAACCTACAGATGGAGGTAGACGCGCAACACCACCCAAGAGGCTTGACAATCCGATAACCCCGATGAGTATCCGGACGGCTCCAACTACGAACATAAGCCTGCCAGCCCAGGTGTTCTTCCCGCCAATGCACATAGCAGCCATCCGTCATGGTGTCCGATGTCGCTTCTGATATAAGGCGAACATTCCCCCCAATCCCAGCCCCAGAAGTGGTGTCCTGAACACGTAAAGCGGTTTAGGGCAGAAAGCCCAAAGGGGCGATCGAAGGCAATTGCGCCGCTCAGCAGCTGCTTTACTTGATCTTAAGGGGGGACAGTTATGTGTTGGTTTAGTAGTGGTATGTCACGGACCCGAAAAGCCATCGAAGGGGAAGAACTGGTGGTCCAAAAGTTTACCAACAATATGCGATGGCCGACATCCCCGAATGACCTCAAAAAGGCAGTGTGTCTCGTGGATGGAACCATGTTGAAGCTCAACGGTATTCCACAGGAGATGCAAGAGGCCCACAACATCGGGGCAGAGGCCGTAGTCGAATTCAGACAATTCTCCCAACGGACTCCACCGGAGTCGCCGTTCCGCGACGTCCTATTGTTCCACAATGGCGATCGTCTTCAGGTCTCGCAGCTTCCGCTCGGAATGAGGATCGATGTTCTCTCGCCGGCAGTGATGACGCGAGTCAACGAAGAGGAGGCGAAAACGATCTATGTCCCGCGGCGGTAAGAATGCGCGACAAAATAATCCAGTCATTCAAGAAGGGACCTCCATAAAAAGGTCCCTTCATTCTCGTTGCCGACCCGGAAGTGGTATTCAAGGAACCGGAGTTCAGATCGTTGCGATCCTGAAGTATCGGCGCCTGGCGGCCTGGAGAAAGCCTTGGAAGAGTTTCTGAACTGAGACGGACGAAATATGCGGTTAAGTCCTCTGTACTACTTGGATCGAGCAAGGAGGAGGTTGTGATGTATCCAGAAGAGTTTATCGGCCCCATGCGCGAGGAGTTGACCCGGCTGGGGGTGATTGAGACGCGGACGCCGGAAGCGGTGGATGAGATCTTGAAACCGGGCAACGGCACGGTGATGATGGTGATTAATTCCATGTGCGGCTGCGCGGCCGGCCGCGCTCGTCCAGGCATCGCAAGGGCCTTAAAACATTCGGTGCTGCCTGACAAGGTGGCCACGGTCTTTGCCGGTGGGGACATTGAAGCCACAGCCCGCGTTCGCGATTACCTGAAGGAGTATCCCCCGTCGTCGCCGTCCGTGGCAATCTTCCGTGACGGCAGACCGGCCTTCATGCTCCAGCGCTCCCAGATTGAAAACCGGGAAGCACACGAAATCGCCCAGTTCCTGATCGAGGCGTTCGACGAGTACTGCGTGAGGCAAACGAAATAGCCGCACTTCAGATGCCTTCGTAGGCAGCGGATATCTATCAGTGTTCCTGGTTCCGGCGATTGCTATCTAATAATCCTCACGAGCGAATAGCCAAGAATGCCGAGGCGGGCTCTAAGAGCCGCACTAAGCCGCCTTGGATAGGGTCCAGCTACCCTCCATCCCTGCTCAGCCAGCTCTTCAAGAGCGGTATCGCTGTCCACCCAAGTTCGTGTAAATCCTTTGACATTATCGATGCGGAAGTGCCATAGACCCTCGTGGAGTACCAGCTTGCCGTGTTGGCGCATGTGATTGCTCTTTACCCGAGACGTTGTGCTAGGGTAGAGGGCATCGCAAATGAATGCTGCTCAAAATCGGACAGCATTGCCAAAGACTAGTGCTCTGGTAGTCCGCAGCTTTGCACGTTAATGGCACATCACCCTGATGGTGAATCTGCTAAGCAGCGGGCGATTTGTTCATTAACAGCGGGCGATAGATCAACAGTGCTTTGTCGCGGTCGCGGGAAATTCTGTGGACCGCCTCACGGCAACCTTTGCAACCATCCAGATGATCGAAGATTTCCAGCTTCTCGTCCAAGCCCAACTTCTTGTCCAGAAGTCGTGCCAGCATTTCAAGACTGCATCCGCTCATACTTCCCCCATCCGCCTCCTGAGCCTAGTGAAGCCTCTCTTCCGACTCGCCTATCGGCTCGATAGGGCGATCTGCCATCCCTAAAACCAGGACACATTCAGTCAGCCCCAACGGGCTGCCACATTATGTCTCTCGATTGGGTGAGGGTATCCCGAGTGTGAGAATGATACGCACAAATCGGGAAGGGTGTCCAGTGGGTAAACGACAAGGACGACAAGGCGCGGATTCAGGAAGGGGCCGCTCAGGGTTTCTACGAAGTCTTTTTCGCCCCGCTGGTGGAACGATTTTGTTCTGGGTTGTTAATGTGAGAAGCGCGGCAAAGCCTATCCCGCGCAAGTTTCCCAGGGGGTCACGAAGACGTCACTTGTCCGAGAAGCGCGGTATTCGTCAAACGAATACTGAGGAGGGCGTTTGAGGCCGTTCCAATGGAGGGCGGAGAATCATGACTCCGTCCAGGAAAACCTTTAATTGACGGGTGGCGGGGCTCTATTCGTAGCGGAGCGCGATCAATGGATCCACGCGGGTCGCGCGCCTGGCAGGGATGTAGGAGGCGGCCATTCCTACGAGCAACACGACGGCCGTGACACCGCAGAAGGTGGTGGCATCGAAGGGAGAGACGCCCCAAACCTGGCTCGCGATGATCCTGGAGAGGCTCAGACTCACGAGCAGTCCTGCCGCTACACCCGACGCTATAAGGCGAAAGCCCGACATTATAACCATGGTGAGCACCCTCCCGCGTTCCGCTCCCAGCGCCATCCGGATCCCGATTTCGTGGGTCTGCCGCGACACCGCATAGGCAATAACGCTGTAGACTCCAATTGCGACCAGGACAAGCCCCACGCCGGCAAACACGCCCAATATCACGAGGCTGAACCGCGGTTCCGCGTAGGAGAAGGATTTGAGGTAGTCCTGCAGGCTGCCCGTCAACGTGAGCGCAACGTTGCGATCGACGGCCCAGATCTCCTTACGCACGCTGTTCAACAGGAGATGAGGGTCTCCGGCGGTTCTTACCAGTATCCCTCTTTCGAAGGCGCCCGTTACACTGTACGGAATGAACATTTCAGGCATCGGGTCATCCCGAATCCCCTGGTTCCTGGCGTCGGAAATGACGCCGATGACCTCGAATGCCGGGTTGGGCACAGGCGAATCCGGCAGGCTCTCCAGCATCTTGATGGTGATGTACCGCCCGATGGGGTCTTCTTGACCGAAGTATCTCCTGACCAGGGTCTGATTCACCACTACTACCTTACGGGCGCCACGCACCTCCATTTCGGAGAGAGTCCGGCCTCGAAGCAGCTTTAGCCCCAGAGTCTGAAAATAGCCTTCGCTGCAGAGCTGGTAAATGGCATCCCAGCGCTCCTGGTGCGTCTTTCCCGCGATCTCGATCTCACTCCGAATACCTCCATAGGGAGGAAGCGAGCTGGTCGCGGTCGCCGTAACGACCCCAGGCAACAGAGAAAGTCGCCCGAGCAGCTGTTCGAAGAAGCGTTGTTTTGCCGCAGCCGTCGCATACTGCCCGCGCGGCAGCGGAAGTCGCGCCACAAGGATATTTTCGGGGTTCAGACCCAGATCGACGTTGAGCAATTTGACAAAGCTGCGCATGAAAAGCCCCGCGCCGGCCAGAAGCACGAGCGACAAGGCGACCTCGCCGATGACGAGCACGTTGCGCACTCCTCCCCTGCGGGACGGGCCACCGCTCCCCCTTCCGGAATCCTTAAGCGGCTCGGCGATGTCCAGCTTCGCCGTCTGGATCGCCGGAGCGAGCCCGAACAGTACCGCGGTGACCACAGTGGCACCGAGGGCAAATAACAAGACGGGAATATTGAGCCGAATGAGCGCTTCGCGGGGAATCGCTCCGTCAGGCATAAGCGCCACCAGGCCCTTGATCCCGGCAAAAGCGAACAGGCAGCCGGGCAGCGCTCCCAGCAGAGAGAGTAACAGGCTCTCGGTCAGAAGCTGCAGGGTCAATCTCGAGGGATTGGCTCCCAGCGACGCTCGAATTGCCATTTCCCGCTCGCGCACCGTAGCCCGGGCCAGCAGCATGTTGGCAACATTCCCACATGAAATCAGCAACAGGAGTCCTACGGCGACCGCCAGAGTGTACAGGGTCTTCCGGAATTGCCCGACTAGGCTGTCTAGCCAGCTGACGACCTGAACGGTGAATTTCGGGGGGTAGTTCTTCGGGTATCTTTCGGCAACCTGATGGGCAACCGTTTCCACATCGGCCTGAGCCGCCGCGATCGTGACACCTGGCTTCAGCCGCGCCTGGAACATGAAGTAGCGCTGGCTGAGATTGGGATCGCCTCGATCCATGGCCGCGCACCTCCAGAGATCGGCGCCCAGTTTTGTGAACCGCTCGGGCATGATCCCGACCAGGGTCGTCGATACGCCGTTGAGAACGAAGGTGCGTCCCAGGATCGCAGGATCCATGTTGAAACGGTTGAACCACATCTTGTAGCTCATGACAAATACCGGCAGAGACCCAGGCCGGGCATCTTCGGGTGTGAGTGTGCGCCCCAGGAACGCGGGGACCCCGAGAAAGCTGAACAGGTTCGACGTGACAATACCGCCGTCATACTGTTCCGTCCCTTCACCGCTCTGGTAGAGAACGTCCTCGAATCCGCCTCCAATTACTTCTTCAAAGACATGGTTCTCCTCCTGGTAGTCCAGAAACTCCGGCAACTGGAAACCGCCGCGACCGCCGGGGCGGCTGCTGGTCATGTCGTGGATAAAAAACGTGACCACTCTGTCCGCATCCTTATAAGGAAACGGGTCGAGGAGCACGTTCTGGATCACGCTGAACATCGTTGTGGCGGCGCCGATGCCAAGCGCTATCGTAAGCACCGCCATGGATGAAAAAGCAGGCTGTTTTCGGAAGCTTCTCAATGCGTACTGCAGGTCCATCCACACCCATTGCATATAGAATTAGACGTTCGACCGGAGGATTCAGTTGTGCCGGCGCCTTAGATGAAAGTATCCCGGCAGGCAGAAATTCCTGCTCAATCAGCTCAACAGGACGGGAGAGTCTCCACCGATCGCAGTCACTGCAAACTGGACCTCGGAGCTGAAGAAGAGATGACACAGGCTGCAGGCATGAAGCTCAGACAGGCTCCTTGGGCACCAAGCCTCTACGCCGCAGCACCTCCGAGAAACGCGGGTCGGAGCGCAGGGAATCAAATACCGGATCGACTTTGATAATCACCAGTCTTGTATCGCGCTCCAGGACGGCTTTCCCCAAAGCAGCAAGAGCTCGATCCTTTTCACCAAGTCCTGCGTAAACCACGGCCGCAAGAGTCGGAGACACATATGCTTGGTGTGGAGAATTTTCGAGCTTGCGAAGAATGTCTATGGCCCGCTCTTTTTTGCCGGTCATGGCGTAACCGTATGCCAGCCAAGTCAACGGTCTTGTGTCGCCGGGCGCCAAATCTACTGCCTTCCGAAGTTCGTCGATAGCCG